>CAZMLC010000027.1:2886-30368 GCA_964567125.1 uncultured Akkermansia sp. | reverse complement strand
TGCCAGGTTGGACTGAAGGGAAATGGATATAGCGAATTCACGACAGACGCGGAGGCTCCTGCTGAGTGCAACATCAATGATCCGTGGTGGAAGTTTAGCCGTGCGGTTGTGTATACGAAAGATCATGTGATTTCCGCATTTCTGACGAATCGGCTTGCAAGTCTGGATTATGCGTATCACATGCGCACGTGGCAGACAGAATCAGGGCAACCGATGACCGTGGCATTGCTTGTGAATCAGATTACGAATGATGTAAAAGTCGTGCGCGGTAATCAAGATTATTGCTGGTTTATTCCGCAAGCACAGTTGCGCAATAATGCGACGAACACATTCCGGTTGGTTCGACTCAGTGGCGCGCAATGGGTCACTATCGATTGGCTTGAGATCGGGGGCTCATGGAGTGTGGGTGTCGAAAACAATAGCAACTCCGATTGTGTTCAGGAAAATGCGCTCTTTTCCAACTATTTTGTCACCGATGTTTTCGATAACGATACACTGTGGAAGACGCTCAATCGCGCGGTGACCTATACGACGCCTAAACTCTATTTGAATTTTTATGTCAGCGATACACTGACCCGGTTTTACAATTTTGTTTATGTCACTCGCGTCGTTGGACAAGGGGGTAATGCGACGGGAAAATATGCCATTAATTATGCAGTAAATGGCGTTAATCTTGGGACCTATACCGAGGCCAATGGCACCTATATCCGTCTTCCGATTCTGGGCGAATGGCTGAATGCGGGTCGGAACACGATTACAGCGACCTATCAGGGACCATCCGGTTGTTATACGCAATTCGATTTCCATCGGGTTCTTGTTAAGGAGCATCCCAAGACTAGTATTGTGATTTTGCGTTAAAACAGCATACAATCGGGGATTTGCCATCACTGGAGATGTGTCGGTGTGAAGCATCGTAATTCAAGGTGAAAGGAGTCAATATGAAGAACAGCGTGATCGATCTCGTTAAAACAGGTCTCTGTCTTCTGTGTGTCGGAGGTGGTCTGATTCAGGCCGCACACGCTCAGGAGCCGCTCAATTTCATCCATCTCTTCACTGAACAAGAGATGTGCATGGGGTTTGATGCGCGGGGAACAAATTACACCTTTCAAGCCGAATTGTATTGCCAGTCGCTAGATATTGAAAGGATCTCATTGTCCGTCAATCAAACCGTGCGGGCCGATTGGTTGGCTGCAATGGGGGCATACGGGTGGACCAACGGTGTCGGTTTATTCACCGAGGTCGACGATCAGATGTGGCAGTATGAGGTCTCCTTGGCGCATCCGACGAACCTGGCATCAGCCGTCAATGGCGACTGGTCGATCGTTGTGGTGCGCAGCGGCGGCATCACCAACACCATGAGTTTTTCCTTTACCCTTCCTGCGGATGCGCAACAGGCCAGTGACATCTTTCTCGCCATGCCTGAGATCGCGAACCCGCTACCGTTTTCCGCGACGAACGCGACGCCCACGCTGACGTGGAGCTGCGCAGATGCCGCGCGTGCGACCTATTGCAACATTGGCCTTGAACAACGCACGTGCATGACGAATGAATGGGGCAATTGGTGGTTCGAATATGGTAATGATCAGGAGTATTTTTCTGAAGATGCATCAGCAACCTCTTGGACGCCTGCGACGCTGGAGAACGGTACCTGGGAGGTCTGGTTGGATTACATCTCCATTCCCTCCGCAGAAACGGTTGCGCAGATGATCTCCAATTGGTCAGTATCCGGCCCTGATTTTTGGAGCGCGAGTCCGTATGCGCCTGAGGCGTGGCCGACCAATGGGCTGCCGCTTCTCGCCAGCATCTCAACGAAATCCTCGGAGTTCTATGTGGGCGAGGTCGTCGGGCAAGTAAGTGCCCCGGTGATGTATCCCGTATCTGGAACGTCGATCCCTGATACCGGCGTGCAAGTCTGGATGTACACCGAACAGCCTGGTGCCTCCATCCGCTACACCCTGGATGGAAGCGAACCGACGATCTATAGCGCTGCGTTTCGTGACCCATTCTATGTCTACAATACGACGGTGGTTAAGACAAAATCCTTTATGGGCGGTATGGTTCCTAGTGAAACGCAGTCAATCACGCTCATAAAAACAACCAATACGTTGGATGGTGCGCTCAATTACATCCATCTCATCGCTGAACAAGAGAAGAGCATGGGGGCCGATGCGCGGGGAACAAATTACGCCTTTCAAGCCGAATTGCATTGCCAGTCGCTAGATATTGAAAGGATCTCATTGTCCGTCAATCAAACCGTGCGGGCCGATTGGTTGGCTGCAATGGGGGCATACGGGTGGACCAACGGTGTCGGTTTATTCACCGAGGTCGACGATCAGATGTGGCAGTATGAGGTCTCCTTGGCGCATCCGACGAACCTGGCATCAGCCGTCAATGGCGACTGGTCGATCGTTGTGGTGCGCAGCGGCGGCATCACCAACACCATGAGTTTTTCCTTTACCCTTCCTGCGGATGCGCAACAGGCCAGTGACATCTTTCTCGCCATGCCTGAGATCGCGAACCCGCTACCGTTTTCCGCGACGAACGCGACGCCCACGCTGACGTGGAGCTGCGCAGATGCCGCGCGTGCGACCTATTGCAACATTGGCCTTGAACAACGCACGTGCATGACGAATGAATGGGGCAATTGGTGGTTCGAATATGGTAATGATCAGGAGTATTTTTCTGAAGATGCATCAGCAACCTCTTGGACGCCTGCGACGCTGGAGAACGGTACCTGGGAGGTCTGGTTGGATTACATCTCCATTCCCTCCGCAGAAACGGTTGCGCAGATGATCTCCAATTGGTCAGTATCCGGCCCTGATTTTTGGAGCGCGAGTCCGTATGCGCCTGAGGCGTGGCCGACCAATGGGCTGCCGCTTCTCGCCAGCATCTCAACGAAATCCTCGGAGTTCTATGTGGGCGAGGTCGTCGGGCAAGTAAGTGCCCCGGTGATGTATCCCGTATCTGGAACGTCGATCCCTGATACCGGCGTGCAAGTCTGGATGTACACCGAACAGCCTGGTGCCTCCATCCGCTACACCCTGGACGGAAGCGAGCCGACGATCTATAGCGCTTCGTTTAACGGTCCGTTTTATGTCTACGATGCGATGGTGATCAAGGCGAAAGCCTTTATGAGCGGTATGGCGCCCAGTGAGGTGCAGTCGATCACGCTCGTAAAGACAGCCTATACGTTGGCTGATGCGCTCAATGCGCCGTATCTGGCGTTTACAACGAGTCCTGAAGCGCCGTGGTTTCCCCAGACCGCGACCACGTTTTCTATAGAACCGGCCGCTGCGCAAAGTGGTTCGATTGGGCATCGGCAGTCGTCGTGGCTGGAGACGAGCGTGAGCGGTGCAGGCACTTTTTCATTCTGGTGGAAGACTTCATGCGAGGACGATATGTATAACGAGTGGGACTATGTGTCAGTCGTTGTCGATGGCGAAGAACAGGCGCGCCTGGATGGCGAATCGTCCTGGCAGCCCATTGTTTTGCAGCTGGGTGAGGGAACACATACGATCCGGTGGAAGTATGTGAAGGATCGCGTTTCCAGTGGGGGGCAGGATTGTGCCTGGGTCGACGTGGTCAATTGGCGGCCGGCACCAGCCGCGACTACAACGACGCCGGTCCCTGTACCGTATGACTGGCTCAATGGCTATGCTTTGGTGCTCACTAATGATTATGAGACCGCTGCCACACTCGATAGCGACCACGATGGTGCGCTTGCCTGGCAGGAGTATGTCGCGGGGACCATTCCAACCAACGCGAATTCTGTTTTCCTTGCATCGATTTCGATGAGTCAAGGGGGGCCGCAGGTTACGTGGACACCGGATCTCGGGACTAATCGGGTTTACACGATTGAGGGGAAAGAGCTGTTGACAAGTGGGTGGGGCGCGACTAACGCCGCAACGCATTTCTTCCGCGTGAATGTCCGACTTCCCGGCGCAGGTGTCCCGTAATGCGGCGATCAACGGCTGCGCCGCGCCGCGCGTTCGACCTGTTCCGTATAGCGCTGGACATCCTCGCGTGGCTTTAATTCATGTGCACGCTTGAGGAGTGGCAGTGCATCTTGGTATTTTCCTACTTTGACAAGCAACTGCGCGTGGCGCAATTTAGCATCGGCTTCAAAGGCTTCGATGTTGGCGGCGCGTTCGTAATAAAAAATCGCTTTTTCCATATTCGATGCTGCTGCGCATTGTCCGAGCAGGATGAGCGCATCGCCATCTAGAGGGTCAAGGCGCACAATCTCTTCGAGGATCTTGGTTTGTGCCTCTGAAGCGCCGCCTTGCGCGGCCAGCATGCGCGCTTCAAGTTTGAGCATCCGCTTGCGCAGGTCATCGCTGAGGGCGGTCGATTTCTCCGCAGAGGCGCGGAGGGTGGTCAACAGGCGCATCGCCGCGGGGTAAGCCGAACGGCTGACGAGCACCTCGACATTGCGCAGTTGCTTGGCGTAGTCGGGTGTTGTTTCGCGTTGCAGTGCGCGCTCATAGACCTCGGACGCTTGATCCAGCAAGCCTTCGTTGACGTAGATATCGCCGAGCGTGTGCAGGGCGCTGAGCGGTGTTTTTTTAGCGACATCGAGCAATTCATAGATTTCAGCTGCACGCATCGGCTGCTTTAATCCAAGGTAGGCATTGGCCTTGAGCAAGGGATAATCGGCACGTTGCGGATCGCGTTTGGAGAGCTCTTCGCAGAGGGCGATCACATCGTTGTATTTTTGCTGTTTAAAGAGGCATCGGCAAAGTCCCAGCTTCCAGTCCAATGTCTTGGGCTGTAGCACGACCGCTTGGCGATAGGCGCACTCGGCGGAGAGGTATTGCTCGGTGTTGGCATAGGCAAAGCCGAGGAGTCCATAGGTCATGCCATCCAACGTACCCAGTTCAATACTCTTGGTTAGTGGTTCAATCGCCTGTTCAAAATTGCCGAGACGGATGTGGATGAGCCCCAGATTTTTATGTGCCCGTTGAAAGGTTGGGAACTTTTCAATGGCCGATGTGTAATAGGTCACCGCATTGGTCAGATTGTCCTCTTGAAAAAAGAGATTGGCGAGGGTGAAATCAAAAACAGCGGAGGTTGTCGGCTTAATCTCTTTGAGCAGCATGTCGTGCGTCTGGGGCTGATTTTTTTCATCACTCATGAGCGCAAGAATCTTCTCCATCACTTCGCGTTCCTTGGCGGTGACACGCGGTTCAATTTCGGCGCGGAATCCATAGCTGCCCATGAAGGCACCCTGGAAAGCAGGATCTTTCCAGAAGGTTACAGGTTGTTCAATCCAGCTTTGGGCCAAGGCTGAAGAGGCGATCAGGGTTACGAGAGCAACATTCTTTTTCATCGGGGCTTCCTTTCTAAACATCACTTACAGAGCAAAGGTCATGGGGACACGCATGCGGAACTGAACAGCTTTTCCCGCAACCTTGCCAGGTTCAAAGCGCCATTTCTTTACCGCATTCATCGCATGCACATCCAATTCGGCATTATCGGATTTCTGGATTTTCGGGTCGCGGACGCGGCCATCCTTATCCACAATGAAGAGCACATAGACCGTGCCTTGAATTTTACGCTTCTTTAGCTGCGCAGGATACTGGGGCGCAGGCTGGAAGGTCGCGCGCGGGGATTGATCCAGATCGGCGAGTGCAAAGATATCATCCTGGGCGGCCATGCTTGACGTCGCTTGTCCAACAGAGAGCTTAACGGTGAAATCGCCTCCCATGCCTTCGCCTGTGCCTGGATTGAGCGCAAGCTCGAGTTGCGAAAGATCCAAAGGAGGGGCGTTTTCCGTCAGCTCCGGCGGTTTCTCATCTGCAGGTGGCGGTTCCTCTGGCTTTTGTTCAACGGTCGGAGGAGGCGGTGGTGGTTCAACCGCATCCACAGCCGTCAATGTCAAATCAGTTTTATCATCCTGTTTCCCAATGTTTTCTAGAATCGGTAAGATAATAAACAATGCAACCGTCAAAGCAACACCGAAAAGCAATGCGCCACCCGAGGAGAGCACGCTTCGTGTCATCGAGTTTGCACGTCTTTTTTGGAATGCACTCATGAACCGGATTGCTCCTTGCGCGAGGCGAGGCTTACTTTCTTGGCACCGCCGAGTTTGGCTTCATCAATCACGCGGACAAGCAGTCCGGACGGCGTCGCCTGATCCGCTTGCACAATGACAGGCACATCCTCTTTCTCGAGGTTGCGCTTCACAATCGACTGGACACCGCCGAGGCCAATCTCCTGTCCACCATAGACAACTTCGCCTTTTGCCGTGATCGCAATAAAGATGCTGTTCTTTTCGAGGTTCACGGATGATGCAGCCTGCGGCTTATCTACTTCAATACCCGTCTCTTCGACAAAGGACGTGGTCACGATAAAAAAGATCAGCAAGATGAAGACACAATCGATAAGGGGCGACATATCGATACCTGCGCTGTCGCCGTCATCGCTGCCGGAACGTCGGAATCTACTCATGGTTTAACCTCTTTTGTAATGCGGACATGCATAGGGTTTCGATGTGTGCAATGGAATACTCGTAGCGTTGATGCTGGCGCGTCAGGATAAACAAAATGAACACGCCGGTGAGGGCCACGACCAGTCCTGTTTCCGTCGTGATCAACGCTTCCGAAATGCCTTTAGAGATGATATCCATGGTTTGGTCTCCGCCGCCGCCTTTTGCGAGTCCGCCAAAGGTTGTCAGCATGCCGGTAACCGTGCCAAGTAATCCAAGCAACGGTGAAGCCGTTACGCAAACCTTGATAATCGTTAATTGACGCGTAAAGGGGCGTAACCCTTCGCTTTCAAGCAAGCCGAAATAGGTTTCCATTTCATGCAGTGTTGAGCATTGCATGGCTTCTGCAATCAGCGTACGAACAGGGTTGAGGGTAAAGCCGTTCGGGTTTTTCTGCCAAGCCCGCCACGCCGCGTCGGGTGATCGGCGAGCCCCCAGCATCAGAAGCTTAAAAAGCGATCCAAGGCTCATGGTGTACATGATCGCTCCGGTCATCGCGAGCGGGATCATGGCCCAGCCACCGTTGATCCAGGTCGGTAATGCATTGAGTACCAACTGGGCCAATTCGGGCGGTAAGTAACTGATAAGAAAGTTAACGGTGTTCATAGCACAATCGATGGATGGATTATACCTTGCCGATCTCACCCATGAAGCGAATCGCGATCTGCTCCAGGCGATCTTCAAAGCTCTTGGCTTTTCGCGAAAGGAAGGAGTGGATCAATACTGCGGGAATCGCGATATAGAGGCCGAATTCGGTTGTAATCAGCGCTTCCGAGATGCCTGAAGAGAGCACTTTGACATCGCCCGATCCGAAGATCGTCATCAGCTTAAACGTGCTGATAATGCCGGTCACGGTGCCGAGCAACCCAAGCAACGGGGCGCACGCCGCGGTCACAGCAATAAACGGAATAAAGCGATTGATGCGAAACTTGGCTTGAAGGACCTTTTCAAACATTGCTTCTTCGATTAATTCGCGGGGCTGATCAAGCACGGCGACACCGGCACGGAGCATCGCACCGGCTGGGCCGCGGATCTTCTTTAACGTAGCTTCAATTTGTCCGGCATCCTTGCTGTTTATTGCGTCCAGGAAGGTCGCGAGTTTACGGGCACTGGGCATGGGAATAAACGCCATATAGAGTAACTTAAAGAGTACGACAAATGCCGCGAGGCCGAGCAGGAGCAACATGGGCCACATCACTGAACCGCCCTTTAGGAAATGCTCCTTCATTGTCTCGTTTGTTTCCTCAACTTTGCGCGCATTTCCAAGTGAAGCATCAAAGGGCAACATTCCTTGGTTTGAGGCGAGCATCTCTTTTGCTTGCAGTGCAAATTCAGGCTTGTTGAAGGGCTCGATAATGGGTTTCATGGAACCAATGCGCTGGTTGGCAATCCCTACAAGCGAGTGATCATCCGCCAGGAAGTAGGCAACTGGCCCGAGGATCAAGAAGTTACCCTGTTTGATAATGCCGTCTTCGCTACTAGCTCCTCCTTTAAAAGTAAGGCCGCCCGCTAACTCTTCTAAGCGTGAAAGCGTTACAAGGGTCATGCGTAACTGATCCAAGAATGCTTCCGCTGGGGCATCATTGAGCCGTTCTTGTGCGGTGCGCGCGGTCTCGAACGAATCTTTGTAGATCTCGAGTTCCGCGATATGTAAGCGGGACTCCGTGTTGCGCGCATACTCGCCGATCAGGCTGCACAAGTAGTTGCGTTCGGTTTCACGTGTTTTGATTTCCGTGCGCAAGCTGGAGGTCTGCAAAACAATGCCATCTGCTTCGCGTTTGACCGCATCATAATTCTTGCGCAAGGCACTGACTGAACTTTCTGCTTCTGCCAGTTTTTGTGCTAACGGTATTTTCTCATCTGCAATCTGCTTACGGAGAACATCCAGTTGCTGACTCGCTGTTTGCAGTCGGTTGGCCATCGCGGACGCAATCTTTTGTGCGGCCTGATCCGGGGAATCCACGCTCTCGGCGGGGGTATTCGTTTGGGCATAAGCAAGGGTTGTTACAACCATCGCCACAATCGGAATAAGTTTATTCATAAGGATTTCTCTGCGTGTGTACAAACAAAAGATAGGGTAACCGTGTTTATTGGACCGTCATACGTAAGGGGACATAGGCTGCTGGTTTTTCACCGCGATAGATACCGAGCAGGGTAGCAACGGGTTCAACCAGATCGTTTTGTTCCTCCCAAATCCACTCGCCTCCGTTTTCGCCGAGTTTGCCAATGCCGGCAAGGCCGCTTTTTTCATTCACGTAGTAGGCTTGCGATAGACCGATGTAGAAGACCGTCACTTCAGTTTTGCGACCATCTTTGAGGGTGCGGACTTCACTGCCGACGGAAATTTCTCGGGCGGCTTTATTCAGTTCATTCATGACACCAATCACATTCTGATAGCGCTCAGAGAGCGACAGCTTGGTCTCCTTCGGGTTGCTTGGGATCCGCTGTGTCAGAGGTGCAACGCGTTGACGCACAGGTTCGGGGGTGCGGCGCATAAGCGCCAAGACGCGGAATTCAATGGCCTTGATATCGTGCTGCAGACATTTCGTGCTGTTCTTGAGCAAATCATTGCGGGCTTGTAATTCAGCCCGTTTAGCCTCTGCTTCAGCCTGATCCTTCTTGGTTTGGGTGATGCGCTCTTTCAGTGTTTCGCTTTCTCGCTGGATCAGGTCGATGCGCTCCTGCATCATCTCCTTGCCGACGCGCCAGTCGTTGGCCTCTTTTGAGATCAACCGTTGCGTCTCAAGCGTCTTCTCCAACGCCTGACGGGCGTTCTCCATCTCTTCCTGCGCCAGCACCGTGCCAGCGACCATCAGTGTAAGTGCGAGTATTGTTCTCATCGTTTTTTCCTTTGAATCACCATTCGTAACCGAGCGACATGCTGAATGTTCGTCCTGCGCGATAGGACGAATAGGGCAGATCCCCTGTGGTCGCGCGATAGATGCGCTTGATTGCGGGATCGATCAGGTTTTTTGCTTCGAATCCGACTTTCCAATGTTTCCAGAAACGCCAGCCAATCGTGTAATCCAGCGATCCTGTGGGGCGGTCAACAATATGCGGTGTATAGTAACCGTCCTGAGCGGCTTCGCCTGTAGAGTAGAGTTCGCCTTTGAAATTGTAGAAAATGCCTGTTGAAAATCCCGATTCATCATTTTGATAAACAAGGTTGATGTTGGCCAGGTAATCGGGTTGACCATCCATACGGCGTCCATCGGATGGCGCTCCCGCTTCGCTCAAGGAACGTTTCAGCGAATCCGTGTATTCCACGTAGGAATCTTGAATCGTTAAGTTGCCACCAACACTCAAGTCTTTTAACGCATCGAGGATAAAGCCGAGTTCCTTGCGCCCTTCCAGTTCAATGCCACCCAGCCAGGCATCTTCATAGTTTTCGGGGAAAATATAGATCTTGTCCGATCCCGGTGAGGGATCCGAATAGGCCGTATACTGAATTGGATTATTAATTGTTTTATAAAAGGCGCTCGCAGCAAGCATGTCCAACCCACCGCCGGGCCTCCACTCGATGCGCGCATCATAGTTACGTAAGTCGGAAAGTTCAAGATTTTGATTTCCGATAAAGGCGCGATCAGGATCATCTTCGGTGTATTCAACGGGCGTCAACTCTTTGAATGTGGGACGTGCAATGGTTTCACTGTAGGCGAGACGGATGCTGATATCCGTGATTTTCTTAAAGTTGGCGGAGATGGCAGGGAGAAGATCCACTTGCTCGATAGATGTCCCTGCATCGTCTTCCGGGATCAGTTCCCCTTTGCGGACAACATTGATTCCGTTGGCATTCGGTTCGACGCGTGTCACGAAGATGTTGCCATTCATGCTTGGCGCTGCGGACCAGACCGTGGTTTCTATTCGAGTGCCTTCTGCTCGCGCACCGCCAATCACATCGATCCACTCTGGCAGAGGAAGACGGGCCATGGCATAGTAGGCGAGTATTTGTTGTTCGCCGTCATAATCGGTGCTGAATTCAGTTGGCATCCCCAATGGCAGTGATCCATAAACGTCCTGGAACTCAGAGAAATCGTATTCATCAATCGCATCGTTGCTGGTGTTTTGCCGGTAAATCCGGTTTCGATAGGTGCGCGTTAACTGATCGATGAAGAATCCGCTTTTAAAATAGCCCTCCTGCTCCAAAAGCTGATAGGGTTGTTTTGCATTCAGTTGGAACTGAAGCGAATCTTCGCGGATATCCTGCCAGCGCCGCTCCAATCCATTGTTGCTGGTCATGCGCGAGAAGTCCTCCGTAATGTTTCCGTAACGGTCACGCACGTTCTTGTATTCATATTGTCCGCTGTAAAGCTGGCGGTCGGGTTCGGTGCTTTCGGAAAGGCTGTAAGCGCCTGTCCAGTCGATCTCAAAATCGTTGAGCGGTTCAATGACATGGCGCCCGGAGAGTTGCAGCCCTCCATTGCTGTTTTCCGAATATTGGGACATCGTTGAAAACTGACGCAAACGGTTCGTCGTGACGGCTTTGTTCTTGGCATTGGTTTTCACGCTTGTCGGTTCATAGTCTTCATAGCGCATGTTGATGAGTTCACGTGCAAGATGCGTGTAGGTTCCCGTTAATTTGACTTCATTGTTCTCTGATTTTGCTCCCATCGTAAAGCTGGCATTCCAGAGTTGTTCATCAATGGAAGTTTCCGCCGATTTATGGTCAGAGGTCTCAATGGCTGTTTGCGAAGCAGGAAGCTGCCGCCGTAACTGATCGCGTTCACCTTCGTAATAGCGGTATTTCTGTGAGAAGGATCCATTCAGGAGCGTTCCGACTTGCCACGTCTCACCCATCTGATAGACATCCCCTACGGCACCCTTAAAGCCGTAATTAGCAAACGGCGTCGTGGTCGTGATATGGGACGAACGCAGGATGTCTTCACCACGGGGCACATCCATATCCGAAGGTTTGTAACTGGGGTAATGGCCAAGTCCGCGCATGCCTCCCATGGCGCTGCCTCCATCGCGTGTGGTCTTAAAGTCATCATTTCCTGTCGCGTTCGTGTCGAATTCCATGGAGACGCTGGCTTGTAAAACAGTCTTGTCTGGCACGCTTTTCGTGACGATATTGATCGTGCCGCCAGAAGCATCGCCTTGTTGGTCAGGCGTGAAAGTCTTGCTGACTTGAATACTCTCGATCATCGCGGACGGAAATTGATCGAGCTGGACCGCTCGTTTATCTTTGTCTGAAGTGGGGAGTCGGACGTTATTCAGTAGGGTTGCGGTATAGCGATCCCCAAGTCCGCGAATTACAACATATTTGCCATCTTGGACGTTCGCTCCGGTGACCATGCGCATGGCTGCGGCGGCGGTACTGGCACCTGCTTTAGAAATGAAATCGGCGCCGAGGTTGTCCATGAAACTGCTGCTCTGCGTGCGCAAATTGAGCTGGGCGATATCCGTGCTGCCGGTTGTAAATTCGATGTCCTTGATGACAAACTCGTCCATGTCGGTGTAGAGTGCCTGAAGCTTGCATTCGACGACATTGATCTGTCCTGCCGTGATGGTGATCGGGCGGATGATGGTACGTTCGAATCCCGCTGTACTGACCGCGACACTGTAGATTCCAGGCGTGAGGTTTTCAAAGAGAATCTGCCCTTCTGCGTTCGTCGGCCTCCGCTGATCGTTTTCGAGCAAGGTCACCTGAGCATCGTTGATCGGTGCATCCCAGTCCTTATCCGTAACTGACACGCGCAAGCCGCCGAGCTCCTGTGCCTCAAGGGAGAAAACCGCGAGCAGGGCGATCAGTACACTTCGCACACATGTCCCTGTTGTAGAGATCATTCCAAGGGCGGAGCGAAATCCGGTAAAAGCCAATTGATGTATGTGCATGAAAAATCTCATCTGTTGATGCGCATATCGTAGGTGGATTGTGTTAAAACTGTGTTATGTCTGCGTGATACTTGTGTTAGTTTGTGAGAATTGTGCAAATAAAATAAAAAAAACCTGCGCGATGCCGAGGCATGCGCAGGTTTTTTGATTGCTTTTAACGCGGTCCGCTTAGCGGATCTTGATCAGCTTGAAGAAGCGTGAATCCGAGGCGTTCGGCGGTACGCCGCCCGCGATGTCGGAGACGCTGACCGAGGTTCCGGCAGCAGCGGTGAAGGTCTTCAGCACCGACCAATCCGCAGCGGCCAGATCCGTGCAGGTCTGGAGCTCGTACGTGCCGGCTGCTGCGATCTGGTAAGAGACCACAGCGGTCGTGAAGCCTGCCACAGCAACGGGTGTTCCGGTTGCGGGCGTTGCGCTGCTGGTTTCATACACCAAACCGTTGACATCGTTCGTCACAACCTGCGTTACCGTGACCGTGTTCGTGACAACGGAACCTTCCGCTGGAACAGCTTCGTAGGTGCCGAATGCACCGAGCTTGGCGATGGTTGTCCAGCCCTGAGCCCAGTTGTTGTTCGCGTCGAAAGCACCGCGATAGGTCACAGGCGTGAGGAATCCATCAGACGGAACAGCGTTCACTGCTGTCAGAGCTGCGCCGTTGGCACGCGGATCGACCACAGTCGGGTTGCTTCCTGCGAAACTATTCTGTGAAACGTTCGTTGAGACGCTTCCCCAGACCGTTGCGCTGTTGTAGGCAGCCGTTGTCAGCCCCTTGATCGGCAGCGTGTCTTCTCCAGGCACCAAGTCTTCATTATTGTAGGCCGCAGCCATGAAGTCGAAGTTCTCGCCGCCAGTGAAAATCGGCCCTTTGTTGCCGTCAGCCATGTTGGGCGCGCTGGTTGTTCCGCCCATGTCGCTGATTTCAGGCCGCGTAATACCGATGATGTGGAAGATACAATCCTGAATACAGGCTTGCTTGCCCGGCTGTTGACCCTGATAGAGGTACTGACGATCCACCGTAGCGCCATTTGCATGAAGTGCTGTTGTGGTGGGCAGGTAGGTTGAATAATTGTCCGTCAGGAAATGGTAGGTGGATTGATAATTGCCACGTCCTGTAACGTTTTCAATCATTCCGCCGAACACACCGAAATTCATAAAGACGGAATTCTTGACCTGGGCTGTCGCATCATCGCGCATCACCAATGCTCCATTTCGGGCAATGCTGCTTGCCGTTGCCGTGGAGTTCCAGCCGATCAGCGTGACGTTATACCATGAGGAAAGCCCGAAGGGTTCCTGGTAACCCGTTCCTGTAGGGGTAGCACTCGGAGCGCCTTCAGCGCCGTCCATTTCCATACCCTTGTCGGAACAGCCCGACTCGAACTTTGAACCGCCCAGATTCTGCTGCACGCCGAAGAGGAACTGGTTCTTGCCGCGGAATCCGCAGTCGCTGTCGAAGGTGTCGTCACCAGCACCCCACACCACGAGGTACTTGCCGTTAACCGTGCCGCCGAACCATTCAATGCCGTCATCCTGATTGTTGTAGACTTCAACGTGATGGAGTTCTGTGCCGCGACCCACACCGTACAGCGTCAGCCCGTTGATTTCAGAGCTATCAGCCAACGTGTAACCTCCGTAACGGATGCTGACATACTTGATTGCACCGCTTGAATCGTCGTCATCCGTGCCACCGCCGTAAACGCCTGCCGCTGAGCCGACACCTTCGACATTGAACGTGCTTTGCCCCAGTGCGCCGACCGTTCCCAGTGTACTCTTGTTGTTGTTCAGAAATGCTTTGCCGCAGACGACCAAGCCGCCCCAGCAGCCATGGTGATTGCCGAGCTGGGAATAATCGTACGCGTGGTTGATCAAATCGCGATTGCTGCTACCACCCGAACGATAGCGCCACGAACGCGTTACAATGCCTGCTGTCTGTCCCGGAACGTTATTGTCCCATTCGTCGGTGAAGATGATGGGGTTCTGTGCCGTGCCGTTCGCATAAATCTTGGCTCCACGTGCAACAATCAAGCAGCCGGGGCGGTTCGCTGTTCCTGTTGAAAGCTCATTCCACCCGCGGATGACCGTGCCAGGATCAATGGTCAGCGTTGCACCTGAAGCGACAATGATAATGCCGTCCAGATGGTATTCGTTATTCGCGGTCATGTGGTAGTCGCTGGTGATACGCTTCATGCGGGAGTCAATCGTATCTGTCGCGATGCCGTCACCAATCAACTTGATGACTGCGGCTTGGGAAGCACCCATCCACAGGAGGGTGATCGCCAGCCCAGTAAGGAGTTTTTTCGTGCAGTTCATTTATTTCCTCTTTTTGTTTGGTTTGAGAGGCGACCACTCATGCAGACACCTCTTTGAAAACACAGTCAGCTTAGAGATGGAGCATGAAGGTTGTGCAAGAAGCATATTTGTTTTGTGTAAGAAAAAAGCGGCTTGCTGGGAAGCAAACCGCTCTGAATTCGACTGCGAGATAAGCCACCCGGCCTACCCTGAAAACAAATGAGAACAGGAATGAGAAGACTTTGTTTCCAAACAGCCCAATTTTGTTGGATGGCTATACCGTAAAGGGACAATGTAAAATTCGTGCATGGCCTATATTAGGTTTGTGTGAATAATCGAGGCTGTTGAAGCGTTGGCTGGACGGCTTAATTCGCATCGCTGACGGGAGTGATCCGGAAGGCCCATGCTGTTGTGCAGGGGCGCTGCGCAGGATCTTGATAGGATTTCGGAAGCGTGATGACCAGGCGCGTGTGCGCGTTGGTTTCGTAATGCCATGGTAGTGGATCAGGGGTTCCGAGCAGGTGGATTGTTGTTCCTTGCGTCGGCTGCACGGAGGTGATCGCCAGCGTTTCGCCCGGCCAGGTCAGGCAGAACGCATAAATCGTCTGACCCTCTTTGCTGCGCGTGAAACGGATGTTCGCGCCCTCATGCCAGTGATCGCCGGAACGAGGTCGCGTCTCAAAGATCGCCTCGCCGTTGATGGCGAGCCAGTCGCCGGTTTCTTCAAATTGCCGAACCGCTTCCGGATCAAATCGCCCTTCCGCATCCGGTCCGATGGCGGGCATGAAGTTGCCACCCTTTGCAACGGTATCCACGAGGTTGGTGATGATCCAGGCGCTGCCTTTGAAAGTATCGTTGGTCATGTAGGAAAAACTTTGCCCCAGCGGATAAATCACCATCCACGGCATCGTGGTGTTTTCCTTGGCTCCGGGGACAAACCCTTCCGGCGTATAGTAATCGCCATAGTTGCCGATACCGCGAGCACGGAAGAGGGTCTTCGGTGCACAGGCGCGCAGTTCAAGCAGGGTTTCGCGCAGCTCAGGCCAGACATCTGGCCCCAGCCACATGTCGAGACAGATGCCGTCGATGAAGCCGTAGCGGGTCACCAGTTCCTTCAGCTGTGCACGGTGACGCGCGACCATCCGCACCTTTGCTTCAGCGGTCAGTTCCGGGGCGACAAATCCTTTGGTGGGGCGTGTGTTACCAAAACGTGCGGGCTCAGCCTGTGACGCAGGCGTTGAGGCCGGGTGAAAGCAGTAGGGGCGGAAATCAGCATCATACCAGTCGGGATGCGAGTAGTAGAGAATCGTCCGAATCGCATGCCGCTGTGCCGCAGCACACAATTCACCGACGATGTCACGCTTGGATGGTGTCTCCATGACGCTGAACGCCGTGTTGCAGGGAACGATGGCGGGACCGCCGGACGCGGTCCAGTCGATGCGCTGTGTGACGCGCGTTCGCGTGTCGAAAAGGGAGAACCCATCATGATGTTTCGTGGTGAAGGCGAACATGCGGATGCCGCTGCGTTTGAAGAAGCGCATCCAGTCATCCGCATCAAAATGGTGCGGATTCCAGGTGTTGACAAGCGCCTGGTAGCGCTGCCGTTTTTCGTTCGTGTATTTCAGAAAAGGCCAGGATTCATGGCCTTCGCCCCAGACGCTGTAGAGTCCCCAGTGAATGCGGATGGCGAATTTGACATCGCGGAACGCTTCACGCGCATCCTGTGGCGCATGCTGGTACGCAGGGACAGGCGTCTCTTCAATATAATCGCAGACACGTTTATAGTGAACATCGGTTGCGGGGAGACGAAGGTTTTCTTCCGCGCGCATCGGCGTGCCGAAGTATAAATTCAACCCAAGTATCAAAAGCCATTGATGTCTTTGCATGGCGATCCTTCGGTGGGAGCACCTCTACTTCAGCAATACGGTTGTGCCTGGATAGGCCAGATAGAGCTGATGCGTGGATTCACTGAGACAGACGCGCCACCCTGAGGGCATTTGCGGCTGAATGAGTGTGCCGTAGATCGCGCCTGTACACGTCGCGAAGATGTATTTACGCGTGGTGTCCAGTGCGCTGAAATCACCGGCAAACACGGTTTGCGTGAGATTGATTGCGCTGTCAAAAGTCAGTAAAGGCGTAGGTCCCTCGGCGAGACAATCGATGATGATCTTGCCCGAAAAAGTGCCGTTGACCACGTGACCTGCTCCGCGCACACTGCCAAGGATGCGTGCGGTGCCGCCGAGATCGATCGTTCCTGTTTGGGAGAGGATCAGGTCCGTAGTCTGCATGACCGCGTTGGATTGAAGAACCAGCGTACCTGCTTGGATATGTCCAGCGCCTGTGGCTGTGTTGGTGCCTCCGTAGAGCAGAACGCCCGATCCAATTTTGGTGAAGCCGCCCGTGCCGCTCCAGTTGCCACTGAGCGACATGGTGTATGTTTGCGTGTCGAAGTGAATCGCCTGTTCGTTCGTGCCGAAAAGCGTTGTATGCAGATTGCTCCACATGTTGGTCTGCGCGCGCAAGGTCGCACCCTGTCCGCCCAATTCGACGAGATAGGGGCCTTTGTTGTCGACCCAAATGCCGTTGGTGGTTACCCCCACGACGGGATTTGTTGAGCCAATGTTCATCTCGCCGCCTTCAAGCGTCAAGCGGCCATAATCCGCGCCAGTGCCGCGATAGTTTACGATAAAACCTGTTGTATAGACCTGTCCGCCAGTCTGCTTGAACCAGCCTTTGCCGTCGGTGGCAAGCGTCATGACGGACTGGTCTCGCAGTGAGCGGAGGGTGCCTCCGCTCAGGGTGTAGACGCAATCCGAATTAGGCCAATGCCCGATGCGCATGGCGGTATCTTCGCCTGAAGAGGTACGCAGTTCGACAAGTCCTCCAGTTTGGTTGACAATGCCCTGGATCACGGTCCCTACAATGTTCGAGCCTTCGCCCATATTGATGCCCGGAACGCTCAACCATGCAGTGTCAGTAATGTTCAACGTTGCATAGGGCGAGAGGATCTCGTTGCCTGGGTAAATGGTGCCGAGTCGGGAGCCGATATTCATCAGGTTGTTAAGCCAGACTTTAGCAGTGTTGGTGAGTGTCAACGTTCCGCCGTTGAGGTGCCAATAGCCGAGGTTTGTTGCTGTTCCCGCATAGGTCACCGCATTGGTATAGCGCTGGTGAATTGCGCCGCCTGACCCGGTGATAAAACTGGTCGAGGAGAAGGGCATGGTGTTGTCGATATAGAGAAATCCGTTGTTGGTGACTACACTCTGCGTCAATGCGGTGGGTGTTGTGGCATTCGTTTTACCCAGGTAGAGACTGCACGCCGTGTTAATGGAGAGTACGCCGTCCATGAGGTTGGTCCCCGTGATGAGCACGGGGGAACTTGCTGTCACAAACAGGGCACCAGGCCCGTCGATTCTTCCCGCCAGATTGACGCTGCGCTTGGACCCGCCTGCATTGCACGTCAAGCGGTTGCTGACGGTCACATGGCCGGCCAACGTAAACATCATTCCCTCTTGGCCCTCCTGGAAATTGCCGATCTCGAAGTAAATGCGGCGTGCGATGGATTGAGTGCCCCAGGCATTCAATGTGGCATTGGAGCGGATGAAGGTTGCGCCAAACGAACTTGGAGTGCCCAGCGCATTGGTCCCCATAGCAGTCAAGGTCCCTTCGATGACCAAAATGTTGCAGTTGCTGATGATCGCGGATGTTGCCAACTGGAAGGAACCGCGCTTGGTAAGGGTGTAACCATTTCCCGCAACGTTACCGGCGAAATCCATCCGGTTGGACCCGCCAAACGAGGCATCGCCGGTCAGCGTAACCGCACCCCAGCCTGGTGAATTGTTGTCAAACTGAGCTCCTGCCGCATTGTTCACAACAGCGCCCAGCCCATCGACACCGTCACCTTCAACCCACAGGCTTTCATTGCGGTAGGATGCGCCGACCTGCGTGGACATGTTAAGCGTTGCGCCGCGCTTCACAACCGTGCGATGCGCATCGCTCCATTGTGCACCGAGACCATAGTCCATCCATAACCGCAGGGTTCCTTCTTCAACGACCGTGATGCCGCGATAGGCGTTTGTTGCCGTTAACCAAAGCTGTCCCTTGCCGATTTTGACAAACCCCGTCTCACCGTAAACAGGCACGTCAATGCGGGCTACAGCTCCTTCTGTGACCGAGACGGTTGTCGCATTGTAGGTGAGACTGCCCGCAGCTGTATCCTGGACGATGCGGTAACCGTTGGTTGTAAAGAAAAGTTTCGCGACTGTGTTCGACGTACTGAGCGAGATTATTCCTGAAGGTTCGCCTGCTTTACCGAAAAACGCGGTGTTGTTGTTGGCCCACACCGCACCATCATCCCATAAGGCATCACCCCAGCTGCCTGATCCTCCCATCCATGTCTGTTCTGCCGCGTATGAAACGAATTGAAGACCAAGGGATAAGACAACGCCGAGCTTCCACATTTCACACCTCACCTGTTTATGTCTCTAAACAGAATCGTTCTAGAATTTGTTATTGAAAACTATATTAAAATAACTGCTGCATGATCTGCAATGAAATAGTTGCATCAATACCCAACGCGACGATTTTGGGCTGGAGTCCGCCTTGCTGAAAATGATAGTATCATGTAAGTAATGATCAGAGGAAATACGCATGTAATCGGAGTAACGTGTTGCGCAGGCATTCGATGTACGTGAGCGTTTCGGAACGAAATGATGCTTCCCTGAATCCCTTCAATTTTGCGCAATAAGAGACTGGTTATATGGCTAAAACAGGCATTGTGATGCTGGCGATCTTCTGGAGTGTTCTGCAGGGTGAAGCCAAGAGTTATGTGTGGCAGTTTGAACAGGGTGATGTCAATTCAGGGGGTACAACGCCTGTGCTGGGCGATGCCCGCGAATACGATGGCCTGGGTATGAAATCCGCCGGCGGGCAGTTCCCGACTCTCGCGGCGACGGTGCCGGCACCGATAATCTGGGATGGTTTTCTGGGTGCCGCGCTGAACACGAACAACGTGCGTGCGCTTTTTTGCAAAAAGACGAATCCCGCGAGTGTTAGTAAAGATGGCGGTTTCGTCGGCATCACCAATGCTTATGCCTTCTTCCGTTCAGAGAGTTCACCGACCAATGTGCGCCCCTTTACACTGGAGATGTTCGCCAAGGTCAACAGCTTCTCGAACCAATGGACCGATATTTTTGGTCTGATGCGTTCGAATGGCAATGTCACCGTGGCGATGCAGATCCGGAGCTCAGGCGATTTGCAGGTTCGCTTCGATTATAATGCCGTTGGGACGACGAACTTTTCTCCTGGGTGGAATAAAGGAAGGGTGCTTCCTGATTTTACCTTCACGAATCAGGCGTGGCATCACCTCGCGATTGTTTACAATGGCGCGACGCGGCTGCGCTGCTATATGGATCATAAGTTGCTACCAGAAGGTGATGTCGCCGTGGACCCCCTGGTTCTGGAACAGCCGTATGCGCGGCTAAATCTTGGCTGGGGCAACGATAACGTGGGCCAGCCCTTTGACGGGTTTATTGACGAAGCGCGCCTGACCGAAGGCGAGTTGTCGCCCGACCAGTTTTTACACGCGGGCCTCGTGACGAACGCGGTTGAGGTTTTCTATCCGCTGTGTATCGGCGGTACGACGTTGTCGACCATTCCCAGCAGCTTGGATAGCAGCGCGGTGTTCAGCGCCTGTGCCACCAATGCCAGCTGGGCCGTGCCGGCGACAAGGGCCGGTACGCTCCTGTTCAACAACACGACCTACCTGGTCACCAACGTGGTCGCGCTCGCGGGGACGACGAAAATTCAGATCCCGGCTCTGGCATTCTCAACGTTGCAGGCCTTTACTATGGAGTGCGTGGCCAAGCTGGATTCAGTTGCAACATCCGGAACCCTGCTGGCGAAACCTGGCGATTGGCAGTTGACCGTGAATGCCGGCGTTTTAGCGTTGAATGGGGAGACCGTCGGCACGCAGCTCTCCGATCTGGCCTTCCATCACGTTGCCGTGGTTTACGATGGTGCGCAGAGCCGTGTTTACATCGATCGCACGTGCGTGGCGACCCTTGCAGGCGTCCTTCCGCAGATGAACAACCCCTTTGTGGTCGGCGAGAATCTGGTGGGCCAGCTCTTCGGCTTGCGGCTGAAGGATTCCGCCTTGGTTCCTGCTGATTTCATGGTCTATCGCAATCGTGCGAGTGGCGCTCAGTACTGGACATTCGATGATGTAGCGACCAACATGCAGGCCATGGCCAATATCGATGGCGAAGTCGCGAGCGCAAGCTACGACCCGGATTACAGCGGCAAGGGTATGCCCTATAAAAGTTCGGAGAAGCCGCGCTGGGTTCACACTGCGGTCGGTCCGTACATCTGGAACTCCAATGCGGTTTTCAATGCGCGTAACCGGAGCGCCATGTTGGCGACCAATACGGTCGATGAAAACAGCCAGCTTGGCACGATCGTCGATTTCAAGTGGCCGACCAATCAGCAGCCGCAGCGCATCACGGTTGAGACGTTTGTCAAGTCAGCCCGCCTGGTTAAATTCGCCCAGATTGTCGGCAAGATGCGCGGTGGAAATGTTACGTGGATGATCGACACGACCGATACGGGCCGCGCCCGCATCCGTTTGGATACGGGGTCGGATGCCGATCTCTATGCGCCCAATAATTTATATAATGGCAAGCGCTGGAATCAAACCTGCTCGGGCTCGACGGTTATCATGGATGGTCAGTGGCATCACGTTGCATTGACCTTCAACGGGGAGGGGTCCAATCGCGTCGCGAAGCTGTATGTGGACTACAAGCAGGAAGGAATCAATACGGGCATTTATTCGAACTTGTTCTATACCGCTGAACCGGTGCGCGTGGGCGACGGCGCAGGGCGCGCCTTCGACGGAGTAATCGATGATGTGCGCATCACGCCGGATGTGCTGGAACCGAAGGACTTTATGCGCGTCTTCACGCCTGCGGAGGTTGTTCACGGCCTCTGGTTGCTGAATGGTATCGCAGGGACGGAGTGCTACGAACCGGCCAAAACCTGGAAGCAGCAGAGCGTGGATACGGGTGTCGCGGATAGTGACGTCGTGCCGGATCGGGCGGTGCAGGTGAAGGATGGCACGAAACGCTATCCGCTGCGCAAGAGCGTGGCCTTGAATCATGGGACAGTCCGGTTGCCGTGCGCGGCCTTTCTGGGGGCAACGAACTTTACCGCGGAACTCTTTGTGCGCGGTAACGCCTTTGAATTCCAGCATGCCCGCGATGTGGGTGGCGCCTGCTGGAAGATCGAGAAAAACAGCGCGGGCTTTGCGCGTGCGCGGTTCACGACGCAGGCTCCCAATCTGACCTGGCCGCAAGGGGCTAAGGAAGAGGTGCTGACGACCTCCGTCGCATTGGACGCAGCGACGTGGTATCACCTGGCCTTGACCTACGAAAGCATCACGCGGAGCGCCACGCTGTGGGTGGATGGCGAAGCCGCAGGTTCATTGACGCTGTCGCAGCCGCTGGCAATCACCACGAGCCCGGTCACGATCGCCGGCGATGCGCTGATCTTCGGTGCACGCTTTGCGGATCACGTCGTGGAGCCCGTTGATTTTCTGCAGGCGATTCCGCTCGATGCGACGATTTTGATTGTGCGCTAAAACGCGCGCGGTAATTGCCGCAAGGGGAATATGATGAAAACGATCTGTGTTGGAATTATTCTTTCCGCAGCCCTGCTGCAGGCAGAGCCGCTGACCACCTTAAAGGGGGCGCGGGTCTTGACGATCAATACCGTCATCCGCGTGAACCAGATCGAATCTGCGCGCGATCTCAATGTGGGCAACGACGAGGCCGAACTGCACACGCCGGAGGCGGCAAAGGAATTCCGGGATGCGATTGCCAGCGTCGTGCCGGATGCGCGCATCACCTGGGCCTTTTCCTGGCTGGCGCTGCACGATCAGCGTCCGAACTATGTGGCGTTGCGCGCGCGCATCGTGGGGTATCATCAGCAGTATGGCGATGAGATCACTTTTATCCCGGGAGGGTATTTCGCGCCCATGTACAGCACGCGCAAGCAGGTCAATCAGGATATCAAGGAGGCCTTGGTCCTGATTCGCGACATGGTGGGCGGCGGCTATAAACCGAAGAGCATTCTGGGCGGCTTCTTGGCGGCGGAGAATATGCGCTATCTGGCGGAGGAGGAGGGCATTCACGTCTGCCAGGGGACGATCTGGAGTCAATACGGCATTGACAATGGCGATGGCGACGGTTCGCTCTGCTATCCCTATTATCCAAGCCGCGAGCACGGCTGTAAGCCGGCGCAAGGCAAGTCCGATTTCATCGATTGCGTCAATCTCGATGGCTGGACCGTCGATTTTCTCTGTGCGCGCCGTTTCGGATTTCAGGACGGCTTCAACAGCCGCCTTGGTGTCGGTCCGATTGAGGCCTATCACAATCTGGGCTTTGAGCAGGGTATGCGCGAGGTCATGGCGATCACGGCCGCGCACTTTGACGACCATTGGAAAGTCAATGGCTTCGGCTGGGTTACAGTCTGCTGGGAGCTGAGCATGGTTAAGACCCTGCGTCCGGGAACAACCGGATGCCTGACGCAGTGGCTGCGCAACGCCAAGGCGCGCTGGCCGGACATGGTGGTGCCGACGCAGGGCGAGTTCGGCGCGTGCTGGCGCAAGGAGCATCCCGACAATAGCCGCCTCAACTACCGCTTTGTCCAGCGCGGTACCGGTATTGGCGGATCAGAGGAAAATCTCGAAATCCAGTGGGTGATGAACCGCGCCTTCCGTTGCGCCCTACTACGCGATTGGCGCAAACCGACGCCGTGGCAGGTCATCGATCTGACGCGCTACGATCAGCCGGCGTGTGAACCTGCGGATCCGCAGCCGGGCAAGCCGTCACGCAATTGGAGCCTGATCAACCGGATCAATCAAAAGCAACGCCGTCCCGAAGATATGCCCATTGCGATGGAACAGTTGCGCGCAGAGGAACAGCGCTTGCTGAAGCTGTGGCATGTTTTGGATGAACAAGGACGCGTATTGCCGGTTCGCTGATTTGAACTTGACTCTTCGCGGGGGAACGCTTAAAGTCAAGATGTTTGAAATTTAGACGTGCGTCAGGCCGTGAATATACGCGCTTTGACGCAAGGGAAATAGATGTGCCGGTCGGGCCGCATGCTGCACTGTTTCTGTTGCATGGACGCTCGTGACCGTCATCGTATCGCATAAAAAGGGGGACGCGTGAACGCATTCAATCGCAGGACCTTTCTCAAGGGGTCCTTCTGCGCGGCATCGGCGTGTGCTATGCCGTCTCTGATTCCTGCCTCGGCATTGGGCCGCGATGGCCATGTCGCGCCGAGCGAACGCATCGTGATGGGCGCGATCGGCATTGGCCGGCGCGGCGAAGGCGTTTTGAAAAACTGGGTGCTGCCGGAGAAGGATGTGCAGTTCGTCGCGATCTGCGATGTGCGCAAGTCCCGGCGCGAATTCGTCAAGCAAACTGCGGATGCGCACTATCAGAACACGGACTGCGCGATGTACCGCGATCTGCGCGAAATGCTCGCCACGCGCAAGGACATCGATGCGGTGCTGATCGCCACGGGCGACCGCTGGCATGCACCGGCTGCGATTCTGGCCATGGAGGCAGGCAAGGATGTCTACTCGGAAAAGCCGGCCTCGCTGAGCATCGCGCAAGGACAGGCGCTGGTCAGGACTGCGCAGCGCTACGGCCGCGTCTATCAAGCCGGCATGCAGCGTCTGAGCGAAGCGAATTTTATCGTGGCGAACGAACTGCTGCGGCTGGGCCGTCTGGGCGAGGTGAAGACCGTCTATGCGCATCTGGCCGGCGGGCTGGTGAATATGCGGCGCGATTGGCTGCCGGCGCAACCTGAACCAACACGCGAGGAGGTCGACTGGGATGCGTGGCTCGGCGCGTGTCCCTGGCGTCCCTATAACGCCACGTACGTCGAGGGCTCCTGGCGGGGCTGGTACGACTTCTACAACAGCTGCATCGGCGAATGGGGCTCCCACACCTTGGCGCAATGCCAGATGGCGTTGGGCATGGCCGAACGCTCGCCCGTGCGTTACACGTTTGTCGATCATCCCAGTGCGGAGGGCATGGAGATGATGTTTGACAACGGCGTCAAGATGATCCAGACCACCAAGGGGTGGCATGGCACCTGCGGCGTTCGTTTTGTCGGCTCCGAGGGCTGGGTTTCGTGCGCGGACGGCTATTCGCGGCCCGAGGTTTCGCATCAGTCGCTCCTCGCCGATTATCAGGCTGTGCTGCAAAACTATCTGGCGCGGACCGGCCACTGCGTCGGCCATATGCGCAACTTCTTGAATTGCGTGAAGACGCGCGGCATCACGGTTGCGAATCCGGTGGTGACGCATCGCACCATGAGTACGGTGCATGTGGCCAATATCACCTCCTGGTTGAAGCGCGATATGCGCTGGAATCCTGAGACCGAGGCGTTTGTAAACGACGCGGAGGCGGATCGTCTGCGCTCACGGGCTGCGCGCGAGGGATGGCAAATTTGTTAAAAAGGGAGCCTTTTAAAATGATGAAATATATGTTTATGTCTGTGGCAGGCCTGCTGCTTGCCACGCAGTTCGCCCTAGCCCAGCAGCCCTCCGCGGAGGCGCTGATCGCGGTTTTGAAAACGGATGCGCCGCGCCTGGAGAAGGTCAATGCCGCGCACGCCCTGGGCGTGATCGGACAGAAGGAGGCGGTTGCACCGCTGGCCGCCTTGCTGGATAACCCTGAGTTGGCGCAGGCCGCGCGGTATGCATTGGAGATGATCCCGGATCCCTCTGCGGACGAGGCGCTGCGCCGCGCGGTAACGCGGCTGAACGGGTCGCTGCTTGTCGGGGTACTCAACTCGATCGGGAATCGCCGCGATGCGCAGGCGGTCACGGATGTCGCGCCACAGCTGCGCAGCAACGACCCTGCTGTGGCAGCCGCGGCGGCTGCCACGCTCGGACGCATTGCGACGCCTGCGGCCGCCGAGGCGCTCAAACCGTTAATCGCGCAAGCGCGTGCGGCTGCTGAGGCCTATCTGCGCTGCGCGGAGCGCATGCCTGACCGCTATGCCGAGCTTGTGGCCGCGGGTGACCGCGTGCCTGCGCCTGTGCGCCTTGCTGCGTTGCGCGGCGTGATGCTGAACGATGCGAGCGGCGCGCGCCTGATCGCCGGCTTGAAGAGCGGTTCTGCGTGTGAGGTGGCTGTGGCACTGCGCGTGGCGCGTGAGTTTCCGCAGGGCGCAGCCATGACGTCAGAGCTGTTGACCTGCGCCCAGACCACGCGTTTCCTGGCCGTTAGCCTGTGCGATGTGCTGGCCTACCGGGGGGACCGTCTGGCGGTTCCAGGACTGGTTGCGTTGGCGCGTATGCCCAACGATCTTGAACTTCAGATCGCCGCGTTGCGCGCGCTGGTCCGGCTCAATGCGAGCGATGTGGTTCCCGTGTTGAAGGAGTATGCGCTTTGCGACACCGCGCTGCTGGCGGAGGAGGCGCAGAATCTGCTGGGCAGTTACGCGCAGCAGAAAGAGGGCGAGGCGATTCTGCTGGGATTGCTGGAGGGGGATCGTCGCGCCCAGCGCATTGGCTGTGAACTGGTAGGCCGCAACGTGGTGCGCAGCGCGGTTCCCGCGCTGTTGACCTTGGCGCGCGCGGACGACGAGGAGGTGAGCGCGAGCGCCTTAAAAGCGCTGGGCGAGATGGCGACTGCGGAACAGCTCGATGCGCTGATCAGCGTATTGCAGACGAAGCCGCAGTCCGAAGCCGCGGTCCGCGCGATCCGTGCGACGTGTGCGCGTCAGGAGACGAAAACAACGGTTGCAATCCGCTCCGCGACGTTCGGGGATCTTGAAAAGAACAAGGTGGTCGATGCGACTGAGGCGGTCAAGGCGCTGGTCCAGTCCGGCGCGACAGGCGTCTCCGTGGATACGCGCCTGTGCGGACAGGATCCTGCGCCCGGCGTGGTGAAAGAGTTGCTGGTGGTTTACGTCGTGGACGGTGTTGAGAAGCGTGTGCGCGCGAAGGAGGGCAGCTCTGTGACCTTTGAGCAACCCGACACGACGGCAACGATGCTCAAGCCGCTGGATGCAACGTACCAGAAGGCATCGGGTGCGGTGAAGACCGCGTTGTTGCGCGTCTATGCCAGTTTCGATAGTCCGCAGGCGATGCAGACGCTCGTCGAGGCCATCAAGAATCCGCAGGACCCCGCGATGCGCGATGTGGCCTTGCGCGCGCTCTTCGATGCGCGCCATGCTGCTGCCTTGGGCGCGATTGAACAGGTTCTCGCATTGCCCGTAGAGGACAAGATGAAGGTGCTGGCCGTGCGTGCCTATCTGCGTATTCTGGATATGCAGCGCTATTCATCGGCGTGCAAGATCGCGGCGCTGACACGGGCTTTGGCTTCGGCACAGCGTCCTGACGACCGTAAGGCCTTAGAAGAGGCGCGCGCAGCCGAGCTGAAATCAGGAAGCGACGAGACGGGGTTCAGCGCCATGTTTAACGGCAAAGACCTCTCGGGCTGGAATTCGCAGCATGGCTGGTGGCGTGCACAAGAGGGCTGCCTGGTGGCGCAGAGCACGGCGGAGAAGCCCTGCAAAAAGAACGATCATCTGATTTGGCAGGGCGCGAAACCGGGCGACTTCGAACTGCGCACGGAGTTCCGGTTGAGTAAGTCCGCGAATTCGGGCATTCAGGTCCGTGCGGAGGCCGTGGCGGACCGCGATACGGGCTATCAGGCGGATATGAATGGCGGTGGCGATTACGTCGGCTTTTTGTATCATCCCAAAATGCATCTGGTGGGTGGACGCGGCACGTGCGTGACCTTTGATAATAACGGGACCAAGAGCGTGTGGCGTTTTGCGGATGCCAAGGCGT
>CAZMLC010000027.1:0-2786 GCA_964567125.1 uncultured Akkermansia sp. | reverse complement strand
ACCTTTGATAATAACGGGACCAAGAGCGTGTGGCGTTTTGCGGATGCCAAGGCGTTGCAGCAGGTCTACAAGGTCGAGGCGTGGAACAGCTACCGCGTCGTCTGCAAGGGACCTGAAATCGCGCTTTACGTCAACGACGTGCTGATGAACATCGTGATCGATCAGCGCAAGGAGATGCCCAAAGCCGGCGCGATTACGCTGCAATTCCATGCAGGGCCGCCCATGCTGGTGGAGTACCGGAATCTGCGTATCCGGCAGTAATGGGATTACAAAAAAAGAGCGACGGGCCGGAAGGTCCGTCGCTCTTTTTTTGTAGTGAACGGCGTGGTGCTAGAAACGGGTGCGGAAGCCCAGTTCGAACGTGCGCGGATCGCCCACGAAACATTGCATGTTGCGCGCGGATTCGACGTAGCGTTTATCGAAGATGTTTTTCAGACCCAGCAGAAGCGACGAGTCGCCGAGATGCCAGCGTTTGGGAACCGGGATTTCCAGCGAGGCGTCAAAGACGTGATAATTTTCGATGTAGTAATCCGGTCCCTGATACTGTCCGCGCATCGTCTGGTCAAAGCCCATGCGGTAGCGGTAGCCGAAGCCTGCGACCCAGCCGTTGAACCAGCCACTATCGATCTTGTATGTGGTCGCGCATGCAATCGATTGCGGTGGAAAGCGGTCGTATTTCTGGCTTGAAGTCTTGTCCTCGAAATCAATCGCCGTATAGGCGGCATAGATCGACCAGTTCGGCAGGATATTGCCCGTTGCGGAGAGTTCAACGCCTTCGGAAACTGTTTCGCCATCTGCGATATAGGGGCCATTGGGTGAACTCGTTGTTGATATCGGCGTATTGTCCTGCCAGATCTTGAAGGCCGATGCGGTCAACCAGAGGTCTTTAGCCGGTGCAACGCGAATACCGCCTTCCGCCTGCTGGGCGGTCCAGGAGTCCGTCAGCTCGCTGCCGCTGCTGGAGTGGGCGTCTTTATAGCCGAAATTGGGGGCAGATGAATACGACCAGTTTGCAAAGGGAATCAGCCAGTCAAGCACCTCGTAGGAGATGCCGAGACGCGGACTAAACGCGCTGGCGTCATTGCCTTCATCGCTGAGATGATAATCATAACGTGTACCTCCGACCAGGGCCAGATCATAGAATTCAATGGCGTCGTGCGCATAGGCGCCGAAACGGTCGACCGTCGTGCGCGAATACATGGCGTCCGTCAATGTCAGGTGCTTGAGCTGGGATGTCTGCACGAATGTGCTTTTGCCATACTGATCCTTGCAGGTGTAGTCTGTGCCGAGAATGAATGTCTGGGTTACGGGGTCGGTCTCCATCGTGTAGTTGCCTTGCAGATAGGCGGAGTAGCGTTGCGCAATGGTGTCGCCTGCGCACGCCTCATAGGGCGCGGCCACGGTCGGGATGCCGCTGGATGGCCCGATGTGTTCATAGTCCAGCGAGTTCCAGGAATAGCCCATTCCGGTTTTGAGGGTCAACGATTCAGAGACATCCCATTCGAGATAGGGGAGGATCGAGAGCGCAAGATAGTCGTCGCGCATGTCGGATAGGGAGGGATTGCTATCCCAGTCATAGCCTGAACGGGGAACGCCCTTGAACACGGAGATCCCCTGGTATCCCGGCATGTTGCGGTAGCTCAGCATGGTGTCGACGCCCATGCGGACATCTTCGGAGGGCATAGCCAGGAGTGTCGGCGCAAGCGTGTAGCTCTGTCCAATTTCAGAGCCGGCCGGAGCCCAGAAGGGGCGATTGTATTCGATGGTGAGCGGCATGCGGCTGAGCAGTTTCTCGTCGATGATCGGTTCATTGATGTCACCGCTGATGCGGTAGCGTTGCAGCTGCTCACCCAAGGTGCTGCGAAATTCGCTGGTGATGAAGGGATCCAGCTGCGGACGCTTCTGGTAAAGATTGATGGAGCCGCCTGCGCCATAAGGGCCGAGCGACGACATTTGACCGCCGATGATTGAGCCGACAGGGCCTTTGGGTATTTCGACGCGTTCGAGCACATTCGGATCCATAAAGGTCCCCATGCCGGCGGAAAGCGGGACAAGGCCATTCAGGAGCGTTTCGCTGCCTGACATGCCGCGAATCGTATATTGTCCGGCTGTGCGCGAGAGAAGTGTTTTGCCGCCGGTGTAGATGCCGGGCTGGGTTGCGAGCAGATTGTCCAGATCCGTCGGGTTACGGTCGCGGATGTAGTCTTCGGTCATGACATCGACGACCTGCGGTGTTTTCTCCGGCGAAAAGGGAAGCTTTGTCGAAAGGATATTTTCCGTGCGATACTTGGAGATCGACGTGGCGGTTACGACAATCGGGCTCAGATTGGTCGTTGACAATGCAGAATCCGTTGCATGCGGTGCCGTTTCAGCAACCGCACATCCTGTCACGAACCCTGTCGCCAGTGCAATTTTAAGCGAATGATATGCTTTCATGCCCATTTGAACGTCTGTAGTTTCAATTCGGTTCATATGTATTTCTCCGAAAATAGTATTGCGCGAGAAGTACGGTTTGAGTATGCTTAACCCAACGGATTGATTGATGCCTCTCCAAAGGATCTAGCCGGTTCCTCGCTTGCGATGTAGAGCGCGGGCTACGCTTTTTACATATCCCTGAAAGGAAGCGATGAGACAATATATCGTAGTTTCTTTTTTTATCATGCTCGCCGGACTCTCTTCCTCGGCGGTCATCCCCGGTCTTCCCGCCTCCGCCGTTCCCGACACCGAGGTGTCGACCAACCTCGCCCTGAGATCCTGGGACACGAATGTCCGCACCTTCACACTCA
>CAZMLC010000026.1:26672-30409 GCA_964567125.1 uncultured Akkermansia sp. | reverse complement strand
GCTGCGGAGGAGGGGCATGCCCACGTGAGCGATATCGCGCGTCAGCTGGGCGTGAAGAAGCCGACAGTGACCGCTGCGCTGAAGACGCTTTCCGATCAGGGGCTGGTGGAGTATGCGTCATACCAGCCGGTTGAATTGACGAAGAAGGGCTCTGAAATCGCGGACAAGGTGATTCAGAAGCATGAAAGTCTGAAATGTTTCCTGACGCGGCATTTGCAGCTCGCGCCGGAACATGCCGATCACTTGGCCTGTAAGTTGGAACACCAGCTCGATGATGTTGCGCTGGACCGCTTGCAGGCCTTTGTGCGTCAGAAACCGCTGGATCAATTGAAACCCAAGGAAAAGGGCATGGTCGTGGCTGTCGCGCCGCTGCTGATGCGCCGTCTGGCGTCGCTCGGATTGATTAAAGGCGTTACCGTTGAGCTTTCCAAAGTCGCACCGCTGGGCGATCCCCGCAGTTACCGTGTGAATGGCACCGAATTGTCGCTGCGCGCGACGGAGGCCCGGCAAATTATGGTTCAGGTTGCATAAGTATGATTAAAATTGCGTTGGCGGGTCATCCGAATTGTGGCAAAACCACGTTGTTTAATGCCCTGACGGGCGGTCATCAGCATGTCGGTAATTACTCGGGCGTCACCGTCGAGCGATTTACAGGGATGTGCCGGATCGGAACGCTGGAGGTGGAGATCACCGACTTGCCGGGAACGTACAGCCTGTGCGCGAATTCAGCGGATGAAGCCGTGGTGCAGCAGACCTTGCTCAAGGAGTCGTTCGACCTGATCCTCAATGTGATCGATTCATCGTCCATGGTGCGCAATTTCTACCTGACGAGTCAGCTCTTCAATATGGGCATTCCCGTGGTGCTGGCGCTCAACATGATCGACGAGGCCGAGGCCAAGGGCATTGTGATCGACACGGAACGGCTGAGCGCGCTGACTGGCTGTCCGGTGGTGAAGACCGTCGGACGGACAGGCCGCGGGCTTGCGGAGCTCAGGCGGGCGATTGCGCAGGCGCTGAAGACGTTGCCGATCCCGCGCTATCCGGACTGGGAGCATCAGGGCGACGATCATCTGCGCGAGACGGTCCAGGCCTTGGCCAAGTGCATTGCCGGGCAGACGACGGGCTTTGTCGCCCAACCGCAGCCGGAGTGGTTTGCCGTCAAACTGCTGGAACGGGATAAGCGGGTGGGGCGGTCGCTCTTCCGGAATATTCCCGGCTTGCGCGAAGAGGTGCGGCAGCGCATCGCCCATCTTGAACATGTGGAGGGCGAGAGCGCGGATGCGATCATCACGAATTTCCGTTACGGCATCATCAACTCGCTTTTACACCAATGCCTGACCACGAAGAGCCCGCTGCACCAGGACATCACCAGCCTGATCGATCGCGTGGTGACGCATCGGATCTGGGGACTTCCGATCTTCTTCCTGATGATGTATCTGATGTTCACGCTGACCTTCGTGGCGAGCGAACCGCTGATGGCCTTGCTGGAGCGCTTTTTCGATGGCGTGAGCGGCGTGATCGGTCGCGGCTGGCCTGTCAGCGTGCTGCCGGATCTGCGCTCGTTGGTCCTGGACGGCGTGATCGGCGGTGTTTGCGGCGTGCTGGTCTTCCTGCCGAACATCCTGATGCTCTTCCTCTGTCTCGCGCTGATTGAAGGGACCGGCTACATGGCGCGTGCGGCGTTTATCATGGATCGCGCGATGCGCGCGGTCGGGCTGCACGGCAAGAGCTTTATTCCGCTGCTGATCGGTTTCGGATGCAGCGTGCCGGCGCTGATGGCGACGCGCACGATCGAGTCGCGGCGCGACCGCTTTGCCACGATGTTCATTGCGCCGCTGATGAGCTGCGGTGCGCGGCTGCCCATCTACACGCTGCTGATTTCCGCCTTCTTCGAGCCGGTCTGGCGCGCGCCGATGATGCTCTCCATCTATTTCATCGGCGTGCTGGCGGCCTTGGCGATTGCCGCGATTATGCGCAAGACGGTCTTTAAAGGTGAGACCTCGCTGTTTATTCTTGAACTTCCGCCGTATCGCCTGCCGACGCTCCGCAGCATCTTGATTCACATCTGGGATCGCGCCTCGCTCTATCTCCAGAAGGCGGGAACCGTGATTCTGGCGGCCTCCGTGATCTTCTGGATCGCGACGTCCTATCCGAAGACCGGGCACCCTGAGGATACGGTGAGTGGACGCGTGGGTCACTTGCTGGAGCCTGTGATGCGGCCCTTGGGCTTTGATGCCAACATCAGCGCGGCGCTGATCGGCGCGTTTGCGGCGAAGGAGGTCTTTGTGTCGCAGATGGCGATTCTCGTCAAGGTCGAGGATGAAGCGGATGAACGTTCCCTGCGCGAGGTCCTGGCTAGCCGCTACACGCCGCTGCAAGGCTATGTGCTGATGCTCTTCTGCCTGATGGCCACGCCGTGCGTGGCGACCTTCGCGACGATGCGCAAGGAGACGGGGTCGTGGGCATGGGCGATCGCCCAGCAGCTCGTCCTGACGCTCTTTGCCTACGGGGTCTGCCTGCTGGTTTATCAGCTCGGCTGCCTGTTCTAGCCGGGCACGCGCTACAGCACCTTCTTGACCAGCTTTTCGATCCGCTGTGCGCAGGTATCAACGGGCTTGAGCCCTGTCCTGAAGTCCCCGCCAAAGGCATTCCAGAGTCCGAGGAAAATCACCACGGCGACGAGTCCCAGAAAGACATTGAGGATGAAGTGAACGACTTTGTTGTTCATACGCGATACATCCTTGCGTTCAGACTTTGTTAGGAAAGCGCCAGCATGGCCTCGATGGCCTTGCGCGCCTGTGCGGCGATGGGGTCTTCAACCTTGACCACGGTTTCATTGTCGCGCAGGCACCAGAGCACCTTTTCAAGCGTGGTCTTCTTCATGTTCGGGCAGACGGCGCGCTCATTCAGCGGATAAAAGGCTTTGCCGGGATTTTCCTGCTGTAGGCGATGGATGATGCCTGTTTCCGTGCCGACGATGAAGCCGGATTCCGGCCGGGTCAGCACCCAGCGGCACATGCCGCCGGTGGAGAGGACCACATCCGCGGCATCGCGGACCGCCTTGGGGCTCTCCGGATGCACCATGACCGGTGCTCCGGGATGGGCGTCGCGGGCCTCGGCGATCTGCTGGGCGGTCAGGCGCGCGTGCGTCGGACAGAAGCCGGGCCAGAGGATAAAGGTGCGCTGGAGCTGTTCCGCGGTCCAGGCGCCGAGGTGCTGATCCGGAACAAAGATGATCGGCTGATCTGCCGGGAACGACTGCGCGATGGCCACGGCGTTCGAGGAGGTGACGCAGCAGTCGCTCAGCGCCTTGATCTCTGCGGTGCTGTTCACGTAGCAGAGCACCTTGGCCTGCGGATACTGCGCCTTCAGTTCGCGCAGCTGGTCGCCCGTGATCATGTCCGCCATGGGGCAGCCGGCGTCGGGAGTCGGCAGCAGGACCGTCTTGCTGGGATTCAGGATCGCGGCGGTTTCCGCCATGAAATGGACGCCGCAAAAGACCACGACATCCTCTTCAACCGTGGCGGCTTTGCGGGCAAGTTCGAGGGAATCGCCTGTAAAATCAGCGATGTCCTGAACTTCCGCAGGCTGGTAGTTGTGCGCCAGAATAATGGCATTCTTCGCGCGCTTGAGCTGGTTGATCTCGTCAATAAGGGTCATAAGCGTATCGGCTCCACATAGAAAGATGCGAAAACTATACCCGATGTGCCGCCCAGCCTCAAGCGATTAGTGAGGAC
>CAZMLC010000026.1:0-26572 GCA_964567125.1 uncultured Akkermansia sp. | reverse complement strand
AAGATGCGAAAACTATACCCGATGTGCCGCCCAGCCTCAAGCGATTAGTGAGGACAGCGATTAGTGAGGACGCGCAACTGGCGCTTGAAACTTTTTCATCAATGCTTCACAATCAATTCCCTTAGGATTAACGGGAGACAACAATGAAATATGCATGGATGGTTTTGTGCAGTATGGCAGCCCTGACGGCTGCCGCGGAGCAGGTGAAATCAGAGCTTCAATTGGAGCTGCTGCAGGACGAGGTCTGGTGGGGCGGCGCGGTGACGCTCGGCGTGCAGATGCCGTACGGCAAGCAACCGCTCAGCATCAACCTGGATGGCGATAATCGCGGCAATCAGTATGCGCCGCTGCTGCTTTCATCGAAGGGCCGTTACATCTGGAGTGAAAAGGCCTTTGCCTTCACCTTCAAGGACAAGGCGCTGAACGTGCGCGTGCCGCAGCAGGTGATCCATTACGGGCAGGCGGGGACAACGCTGCGCAGTGCGTATCAGCACGCTGCAAAAACCTATTTTCCTAGCGATGGAAAGTTGCCTGACTTAGCGCTCTTTGCAGCGCCGCAGTACAACACCTGGATCGAACTGACCTACAATCAGAACCAGGATGATGTGCTGAAGTATGCGCAGGCCATCCTCGACAAGGGGTTCCCGCCCGGCGTGCTGATGATCGACGATACGTGGCAGGAGGCGTATGGGGTCTGGAATTTCCATCCCGGCCGTTTCCATGATCCCAAGGCGATGATGGACAAGCTCCATCAGATGGGCTTTAAGGTGATGGTCTGGGTCTGCCCCTTTGTCAGCGCGGACAGCGTGCCGTACCGCATGCTGGCCAAGAAGAAAGCCTTCTTCCGCACGGCCGCGGGCGCGCCGGCGATGGTGACGTGGTGGAACGGGCAGAGCGCCATGCTGGATCTCTCGAATCCTGTGGACAAGGCGTGGTTCGATGGCGAGCTTGCGCGTCTGCAGAGGGATTTCGGCGTGGATGGGTTCAAGCTCGATGCCGGGGATACGATCTTTTACAAATCCGAGTATGTCGCCTATGATAAGACGCTGGATGTGAACGAGCATACGATGAAATTCGGCGAGGTCGGCTTGAATTTCCCACTCAACGAATACCGCGCCTGCTTCAAGCTGGCGGGCCGCCCGCTGGTGCAACGCTTACGCGACAAGAATCACAACTGGGCGGATGTCGCGAAGCTGATTCCCGACATGATCGCTGCGGGGCTGCTGGGCTATACCTTCGTCTGCCCGGACATGATCGGTGGGGGCGAGTATCAGTCCTTCCTGGATCTGAAGACCATGGATCAGGAGTTGGTGGTGCGTTCCGCGCAGGCGCATGCCTTGGCGCCGATGATGCAGTTCTCCGTGGCGCCGTGGCGCGTTCTCGATGCAGCGCATTTCGCGGCTGTGAAGCGCGCGGTTGAGATCCGCATGCGCTATACGCCGCAGATTCTGAAATTGGCCAAGGCCGCCGCGAAATCCGGCGAGCCGATGTTGCGTCCGCTGGCGTATCAGTACCCGGGGCAGGGTTATGCATGCGTGCGCGATCAGTTCATGCTGGGCGATACGCTGATGGTGGCGCCCATGACTGTGAAGGGAAACAGCCGCACCGTTGTCATTCCGCCTGGGACGTGGCGCAGCGATCTGGGTGAGGTGATCGAGGGGCCGAAACTGCTGACCGTGGAAGTGCCGCTGGCGCGGTTGCCCTATTTTGAAAAGTGCCCCTAATGTGCCCAGCAACAGTTTTTTTGCAGCGCGCCAGGAGTCGCTATCCTGGCGCTTTTTTTATGGTGCGCGTAGCGGCTAGTCAAAACAAAGATTTACGCATCTTACGAAACGTGTTACGATACAATAAATTTATTTTGAATGTTGAGTGGAGATTCTTCTATGAAATGTGCATGTGTATGGATCATGGGATTGATATGCGGTTTGGCGGGGTCGCTCGCGGCATACGATAGTATCGACTTTGGCCGGATCACGCCTTCGATTGAGGGAACAACGCTGTACGATGCTGCGCTGGATCAGTACACGTTGGTCGGAACCGGGCGCGACCTGTGGAATGCGAATTCATCGGGTGGACGTATCCTCTATGCACCGCTGAGCGGTGATGGCGAAGTCATCGCGGCCGTGGAACGGCCTGTCCAGGCGGGGTTGGGCCAGTGGGCGCGCGCAGGTCTGGGCGTTTTTACAGAATTGACGGAAGACTCCATGAGCCTGATGTTTATGCGCGTGAAAGAGGCGGCTTCCGGGACGCAGGCTTCGGGCAACACGCAGCGGTTGATCATTGACGCGCGCGATGCTAAAGCCAATGCCGTTACGCGGCGCGTGGAGAAGGCCAACGATCCTTTATATGCGGATACCTTCTTGGGTATGCGCATTGTGCGGCGTGGCGACGATTACTATTTCTACTATACAAACAGCACCACGACAACGTGGACGGAGCTGTATAAATATACGCGGGCCATGGGCGAGACCATCAACCTGGGGGCTGTTGTTTCGCGCAACAGCGGCAGTAACAATTCGACGGCACCGGTGATTTCCAATGCGTTCCGGTCGGTGGTAATCCGCGAAAGCGTGCAGGCCCGGCCTATCAGCAGCAAGAATCAGATGGAGGTACGGTGGGTGGGCGACTTGCCCGGGTTCCCGACGCAGGCAGTGACCTATACGGTCCAGCGGTCAACGGCGCGCACGGGGACGTTCGCGGATCTCGTGACCGGTGTGACGAGCAACGTCTATGTGGACACCACGATCGGCAAGGGGAATCCCTATTGTTACCGCGTCTATGCGGTTGCAGGCGGCAGCAACACCTTGATCGGCACGGGCGCGACGGTGCGCATGCCCTTTTCAGAAAGCAACGCATTTGTTCCGGCAGACGCGAGTGCGAAGGGCGTTTATGCGCGCTACTACTCGCCCGCCACCAACTTCTTCCCGGTTGCAGAGCTGTTCCAGTCTGCGGTGAGCAACAGCTGGCAGACGCTGAGCAACATCCAGTCGAACTCCTTTAAAGCGCAGTATTTCATGAACGTGATTCCGCAGCGGTCGGACTTTTACTCCTTTGTGCTGGACAATGGGTATACTGCGCGGTTGTGGCTGACGAATACGCTGATTATTGCGCAGAATTACGCGGTTGAAAATTTCAGCGGGATTGACCATTCGGCCGTGGGTTCTGTGGCCTCCGTGCCGCAGTGGCTGGAGGCCGGTCGTTCGTATACGGTGCAAATCGAGTACCAGCATCTGGCTACGACGTTGCGCGGACCGCGCTGTACCTTCCGGTGGATGAGCCAGACGGGCGGGGGACTTGAGATCGTCGCGGATCCAACGGCCCAGACTATTCCCGCGCCCTGGATCAATACGGGGATGGGGACGCTGAAACTGAACGGTGGCGCGAGTTATACCCTCAGCAACAAGGTCTTCAGTGTGGCAGGCAGCGGCTCTGACATCTGGGCCAATGCGGATCACATGCGTTTTGTCTATCAGCCGCTTGCCGGCAATTTTGATTTCAGCGCGCGCGTGGTCGCGCAACGTGGGACGCACAACTGGCGTAAGGCCGGGTTGATGGTCCGCAAGAGCTTGAGCAATACGGATGTCTATTTTGGGACGTTCCAGACCCCGGCGGGCCAGACCGACACGACGGGGCGTTGGTTGGTCAACCAGCGTCGACAGTTCGCTGGCGGTGCATCGGCTAATACGACATCGCAAGGTATGAATCTGCCGGACTTTCCGAAGGTTCCTGATGGACAGTATCTCTGGTTGCGGCTGACGCGCGAAGGGGCGACGGTGCGTAGCTATGCGCGCATGACGGAGAGTGGCCCATGGAAGCTGTTCGAGCAGCGGACCGACATCGCGCTGGGTGAAACCAACTACGTCGGATTCGCCGTGACATCGCACGACGATGCGCAGATCAGCACGGTTGATTTTGATAACGTCGCGCTGCTGTCTGCGTTTACCGGGAGCATGACGGTGTCGCGGACAGCGGAAGGAAATGTGCTGACCTTGTGCAACATCATGGGAACGTCCGACTATCAGCAGGCGGTCACTGGGCTTACGGCGCAGACGCAGGATGCCTGGGCCAGCGTGCGCGGAAATGGTGTTGTTCAGTTTGATGTAATGCGCGCGAATTATACGACTTCCAGTTTTGTAACCGTGGGGCAGATCAGTGCGGAGACCGCTATGAACGGAACGTTCCTGGATGCGGGGTATGTTGAGCCGGATTACGCTTTGACCTACTATTGTTTAGCGGCGCGCTATCCGGTTGAGGGCAACAGCGAGCCGCTGGCCGAAATTGCGCCGCTGGTCTCATCCTATCCGAATAGCGTGTTGGCGCCGCGCGCAGAAAGCGCGGTTCCGACGCAAACGTCACCGGGACTCTATTTCGAATACATGACCAATACCACGTTCCAGCTCATTCACGATGTACCGCCGCAATTTGCCCGCGTCGATCATATCGGGCGTTTTCTGAATAACGACGCAGCGGGACTTTTACCTGCTGGGTTCGTCAATGGCGGGACCAACTTCTCGGTGACCATGTCCGGCTGGATCGTACCGCCTGTGAGCGGGTATTATACGCTGCAGGCGCGCGGGGACGACGGCTTCAACATCTTCGTCAATGGGCAGAAGGTGCTGAGTCAGACCGGCTATTCGAATAACGAGTTTAAATACAGCCCGCAGTTCTATATGGAGGCCGGCAGCACCAATGCGGTGTACGTCTCCTATTTCCAAGGCGGAGGCGGCGCGAACCTGCAGATCAAATACAAGCATGATGGCATGGCGGATTACGACTTTATTCCGCAGAGCCGGCAGATCCCGCTGACGACCTGTTCGTTAGCGCAATCGGCAGCGCGGCTGGCGGATGTGCCGGGCGCGTGGTCGGTTGTTTCGCTCAGCACCAACAATCGTATCGGCTCCGTGGCTGTGAACCTTGAGCGGACGGCCTTCAAGATCGGCGGCGTCGGCGGCGATGTGTGGAATGCTGCGGATGCGTGCCAGTATGTCTATCAGACAATCGGCGATGATTTTGATTTTACAGCGGAGATCGCCGCGATGCAGACGCTGAACCAATATAGCAAGGCCGGGCTCATGGTGCGCGAATCGAGTGCCGCGGACGCGCGGACGGTTGCGCTCATTTGTTTTCCTCCGACCGCGCCGGTTGTGCAGGTGCGTTCGACGGCGGGCGGAATGACCACCAATGCCGCGTCTGCCGCACGGTTTGTCTGGCCCATTAAGATGCGGCTTGCCTATCATCGCCCGACGCAACTGCTGACCATCTATGCAAACGATGAGATCCTCCAGACTGTGCTGTTGGATGGCTGGAGCAAGACGCTGGAAGTGGGACTGGTTTCATCGTCCAACCATGCGACCATTTTTAATGATGCGGTCTTCCAAAAGGTGGCGTTGACGGTGATTCCGCCGAAAGGCGCGATCCTCATTTTGCGGTAAAGGGAATTAACATTGACGGAAGTCAGTGTTTATTCAATAATATCCTTTTCAAATTTAAATGAGGATTATGTCTATGTTTTCACGTCGTCAATTTCTTTCCATCGCTGCGACGAGCGCAGCGGTCGCTGCTGTTTCGGGGTGTAAATGTCCGTTTGCCAGCAAGTCTGACATTCGCGTGGCGCTCCAGCTCTATTCCGTCCGCGAGTTGTTCAAGACTGATCCTGCGGCTGTATTGAAGCAGGTCAAGGAGATGGGCTATGCGGGTGTTGAATTCGCCGGGCTCGCAGGCAAGTCGCCGAAAGAGATGCGCGCGATGCTCGATGATAACGGCCTGGTCGCCTGCGGCACGCATATCGGTCTGAACGCCATCAAACCCGAGGCGATTGGCAAGACCATGGAGGAGAATCAGATTCTGGGCAATCCGAATCTGATCGTTCCGGGCATGAACGACAAGACGAAAGAGGGCTGGGTTGAATTCGCCAAGATCTTCAACCAGGCGGCCGATACCGCAGCCAAGAACGCCATGTTCGTGGGGTACCACAACCATCAGCACGAATTTAAGGATAAATTTGATGGTGTCTGCAAGTGGGAGATCTTCTGCGCCAATACCCATCCGAATGTGATTCTGCAGATGGATGTGGGACATGTGGCTACGGCCGGCGAAGATCCGGTCGCGTGGATGAAGAAGTTCCCGAAACGTTACCGCACGATCCATGCGAAGGAAGTCTATCCGAGCGATGGCGTCATGGGCCAGCCGCCAGCGGGTAAAGTGGGCGTGAACTGGGATCAGGTGATCGCATTCGCGCAGACGGATATTACCCAGTGGTTCATTGTCGAAGCCGAGGCGGATCCGAAGACCTACAAGAACGTCAAGGGCTGTATCGACTTCTTCAAGACCAAGGGCCTTGCATAAGACCGACGTTGACAAAAAACGCGAAAAAATCATATTCCTGTTGCGGACTTCCGAAAATAGGAATATGATTTTTCCATTTTTAACCCCAATTAAAGGCTTGCATGATAACGTCAAAGAAGTTCACCCTCCATATTTTTTCAATTTTTTGTGTAACCGCCACGCTCTTCTGCAGCAGCTGCGGTTCCAAGAAAACCGCCCTGTACGTTTATAACTGGTCGGATTATCTCTCCCCAGAATTGATCGCCGCGTTTGAAAAAGAAAATAATTGCGTGGTGAAGGTCGATACGTTCGATACGAACGAAGGCATGTACTCGAAAATTATTGCTGGAGGCGCGGCATACGATGTGATCTTCCCGAGTACGTATTTCATCCAGATGCTGGTGGACAACAAGCTGATCCAGCCGTTGAATCATGCGTTGCTACCGAATGTCGCAGCCCACTTTGACCAGCGCGTCGGGGATAAGATTTACGATGCGAAGATGGTCTATTCCGTGCCGTATACGATCAATTATACCGGGTTGGCCTACCGCAAGGACAAGGCCGACGCGATCGCGGCTTCATGGGAGAGTTACATGGATCCGCGGGTCAAAGGCCGTTCCACCATGCTGAGCGATATGCACATGACGCTTGGTGCGGCGCTGAAGACGCTGGGCTACAGTCTCAACAGTTCAAACGAACTTGAGCTCGCGCAGGCGCGCGACGTGGTGATCCGGTGGAAGAGCCGCATTGCCCGCTTTGAAAATGAAGCGTACAAGACCGGGTTGGCCTCGGGCGAGTTCCTGCTGTGCATGGCCTACAGCGGCGATATCGTTCAGGTCCAGGAGGAGAGCAGCGCGGTGGCCTTTGTGTATCCGAAAGAGGGCTATCCCTGTTCCTGCGACGAGATGGTGATCCCAACCAATGCGCGGCACGTTGAGCTGGCGCACAAATTCATCAACTTCATCTATGATTCCGCGTGGGCGGCAAAGAATATCGCCTATACCGGCTTCTATTCTCCCGTGACGCACGTGGCGGAGAAGTTGCCCGAGAAGTATCGCAACAACCTGACGATCTTCCCGACGAGCGAGGATCTGGCGCGCGGCGAAGTCATGCGCTATCTGGGTGCGGCGACCCGCCTCTACACCAAGATGTGGGACCAGGTCCTGGCTGCCACGGAGGAATAGCGGCTCAGTAGGGCAGGTTATGCTCCTTGATCTTGCGTTGGATCGTGCGCCGCGAAAGGCCGAGCTGGTCTGCGGTCACGGTCCTATTGCCGTGATTCTGTTGCAGCCGCGATTCGAGGATCGCGCGCTCAATCGCCTCCAGCGTCATGTCGGGCGGGAAGTTCATGGCTTTATCCGCTGTTGCCTGCTGCGCCACGCCCGGCAGGTTCACCGAATGTGCACTGAGCTCGCCATGGGGTGAAAGCAGTACGGCCGACTCCACGATATTGCGGAGCTGGCGCACATTGCCGGGCCAGTCGTAACGTTCGAGCGTGGCATAAAAATCAGGGTGCACTGCGGCAATCGTTTTCTCATTTTCCTTGGCGGACTTGGCGATAAAGCGGTCGGCCATAGTCCGGATATCCTCTTTGCGGTTCCGCAGCGGCGGAATGCGCAAGGTTACGACGTTCAGGCGGTAGAGCAGATCTTCGCGGAAGGTTCCTGCGCTGACCATGGCGTCGAGGTTCTTGTTCGTCGCGGAGACGAGCCGGACATTGACTTTGATCACGTCGCGGCCACCGACGCGGTGGATTTCACGCTCCTCCAGCGCGCGCAGCAGCTTGACTTGCACGGCGAGCGGGGCATCGCCGATCTCATCGAGGAAAAGCGTGCCGCCATCGGCGCGTTCAAAGGCGCCTTTATGGGTCGAGGCTGCTCCGGTGAAGGCGCCCTTTTCGTGGCCGAAGAGTTCGGATTCGAGCAAGGATTCAACAAAGGCACCGCAGTTGACAGCCACAAAAGGACCTTGCGCGCGTTTTGAATCGACATGGAGGGCGCGTGCGACGAGTTCCTTGCCGGTTCCACTTTCGCCGGTGATCAGGACCGTGGCCATGGTGTCGGCCAGGGCCTCGATCTGTGAGATGACCGTCTTCATAGCAGGAGATTCCGCGATGATGGCGGTAGATGTATAGCGCTCCTTGACGGTCTGTGAAAGCTGGTCGACCTGACGGCGCAGGCGCGAGGTTTCAGCGGCGCGGCGCAGTTTCGACTGAATGTCATCGAGGTCAAGCGGTTTGGTGATGTAGTCATAGGCGCCTTCGCGCATCGCCCGGACGCCCGATTCCACCGAGGCATACGCCGTCATGATGAGGACGGGGACTTCCGTATTGAGGGCGCGGATACGGCGCAGCACATCGAGTCCATCAATATCGGGTAGGACCAGATCGCTCAGCACGACATCGGGCTGATGCGCTTTAAAGCGTTCAACGCCGCTGAGTCCTGTTGCGGCGTCCAGCACCTCAAATCCTGCATCGTCCGCGACTTCATGGACGGAGCGCGCGTTATCAGGATCGTCTTCAATAATCAGGATGGTGGGTTTCATGATACTACAGCCTTTCTGAGCGTGATTCGGAAACAGGTGCCGCCGCCCTCTCGCGCCAAAGCCTCGATGGTGCCATTGCAGCGCTGGATGGCTGTACGGGCGAGGAAGAGCCCGAGGCCTGTGCCTTCAGGCCGCGTGGTGACAAACAGATCGAAGATCCGCTTGCGCATCTGCGGCGAAATGCCAGGCCCGCGGTCGAGAATATCGGTCTGCACAACATCGCCGGTCTCGGTCAGGCGGATGTCAACGGCAGAACCCTTCGGCGCGAATTGAAGGGCATTCACAAGCACGTTGAGCACGGCACGGCGAATGGCAAAGGGGAAGGCGCTGACGGCGGGCAAGGTCTGCGGCGCGTCGATGGTGATTCTGACATCGGCCTGTTCGATGCGCGGGGCCAGTGTCTCGACGCACTCCTGGATGACCTGCTCCACATGGAGCGATTCCGTCTGCTCGTCTGCCGGTTTAGCAAGGAAGAGAAATTCGTGGAAGATCTTGTCCATGCGGTTCATGGTGCGGGCGATGCGGCCCGAGAGTTCCTGGACGCGCTCCTTGCGGAATCCATCCGTACGGTTCATTTCGCGTTCAAGCATCTGTGCATCGAGGCGTACCGCGGACATGGGGTTGCGGAAATCGTGCAGAATACCATTGGCCAGCACGCCGGAGAAGGCGAGATGTTCCTCTTGCCGTGCGCGTTGTTCATGGTGGCGATCGCGCAGAATCGCGAGGATCAGGAGAACGGCGCAGCCGGTAAAGGCGAGGCCGAGCACGGTGAGCGAAAAGAAGAAGAGCGATGCGAGCTGTTCGCGCGCGCGCTGTTCCTCTTCGCTGACGGCTTCACGCTTGAGCGTCGCTTCGACCACGACCTTGCCGCCGTCGACAGCGGTCAGCGCACGCGAAATCAGAAAGACAGGCTGCGGTTTACCGGCGATCTCGACTGTGCCGAATGAAAGCTCGGTGCTGGCATCTTCAAGCGGCGCCTTTTTCTTTGCATCCGGCGCGTCGAGCCCCTGGGCCTGCCGCTGAAAGACCGTGACGCCGTTGCGCGTGATGGAGAGCGACTGCACGTCCGGACGTACGGCAAAGACCGTGTCCGCGGCGCGTGAAAACTGGCGCCACCGTTCCGGCGTCGATGCTGTCAGGTCCGCGGCATCGTGTCCGCAAAAGGAGTTCAGCAGGGCAATGCCGCGATGAAGCACCGCCTCTGTGGCAACATAGCGCGCCTGGCGTTCATGCGCCTCCTTGAGCAAAAGAAGACCCGCGCCGGCCAGCAACATGGTCAGCAGGAAGACGAGCAGCAGAATGTGCTCAAGCCGGAGCCAGTAAGGCAACTTCTCCGGCGGAGGGGTTTCGCTAAGTACGGGATTATCCATTTTCAACACTGTTTTAGCAAGATACGTGCCGATGACTTAAAATAGCAGATATGGGGGTGGATAACAAGAAAGACGTGACATTATGGCGCTATCAGTGCGTCATAAGAACGCGAGTGAGTCAAATGGTTTCACCTGAAGTCTTTTTTTTGTATCGGGACAACACGTTGTTTCGCTTCATCCCGCAGGGTAATGAGATGCGGTCCTATGTTATTCGCGTGTTTGTTTCCAGAAAAGAAGGCTGGCATGAGAAGTGCTATTTTTTCTCCATTTGAGGAGTAAACGCACATGAAATGGCGCTTCGGACAGTTCTGGACGTGGTTTGACCGGGTTCTATTGATCGCCCTGGTCAGCGGTGTCGGACTGTACTGGTGGGAAGCGCGCTCGATTTCTGCCCGGCTGCGCGCCATGGGTATTTATGACCAAGCCGCGTTGCCGTCGGGTGAATCCGCAGAGGTTCCTGCCGGGACGCTCGAACAGCTGCAGCAGATTTTCATTGCCGCGCCGATGACCCGTTTCCACACGCAGGTCAGTCGCTTTGCGCGCAATCTTTCGGATGATCGTCATTGGACGGATGTGCCGGAGAGTCAGACCACGGATATGCGCGAGCAGAATGGACGTTATGATCTGGCATTCGCCTTGCCGCGCATACTCGATGAGAAGAGCGTCCGCGTCTCGACCTCGGGCAATGTGCTTTCGCTGGAGGCCTCGATGCGTGAGCCGCCGTATACGACCTACGTCAAACGCTTCTATATCCCTTTCCCGTCCGATCAGATCGGCGATGTTGAGAACAGCATTTCCAACAGCATTGTGCGCATCCGCATCCTGATGAAGCCGCGTGCACAGTGATCGTCTGGTTCAGCGAATATTGGAGAGCATCTCGGTGATGTTGAGCCCGTGGTCTTTGATTTTGCGGTAATCGTGCAGCGCATCCATGATATAGACGCAGGAGACGGGAGAGGTCACGCCTGCCGCGAGGCGGTCCATGCTCTGCTGGCGATATTCTTTAAAGAGTCCGGTGATCCGGTCGCTCTCCGTCTTGAGTTTCTGATAGACGTCACAATCCGAGTTGGCCACGCACTCGCCGAGTTGCTTGAGGTAGTTATCGACGGCGTCATGCAGGGACAGGATGTGCTTCTGACCGCATTCCGAGATTGCGATGTTTTTCTGCTTCTGGCGGATAATCAGTTTTTCCAGTGCCGCGATATAGTCGCTGACAGACTCGTACTCATCGGCAAGGCGCAACTGCATGCGCGCCTCATTCATCTGCTCCTGTGGTAATTCGGTGGTGAGGATATGACTGAGAAAGGTGACGATCTCGGTTTGCATGGCATCGAGGTTGTCTTCCGCTTTGAAGATCGCTTGTTCGCGGACCTCATCGCGGTCGCGGTTGGTCCACGTTGTACGCAGACTGACCATCATTCCCTGGCAGATATCGCGCATGCGTAAGATTTCGTTCGCGGATTGTTGCATCGCGAGCACCGGCGTTTGGATCATGTGATTGTCGAAGTAACAGAGGTGGCGCGTCTCAGGTGTCGCGGAATCGGGAAAGACACGGATCAAGAAACGGGCTAGCACCCCGATGAGCGGCAGGAAGAAGAGCACGAGCAGGATATTGAAGAGGGTATGCGAGAGCGCGATTTGTGTCGCAATATCCGGAATATGACGTGAGAGGTACTTGATCATCCGCATGTATGGGAAGAAGAAGGGGATGATCAGCAGGACGCCAACGATCTTAGAGAAGATATGCGCATAGGCTGTGCGCACGCCCGCGCGCGTTGCGCCGAGCGCGGCGAGTGCTGCGGTCATGGTGGTGCCAATGTTCTGTCCGAGGACCAAGGCAGCCGAGGTGTCGAGATCGATCATGCCCGTGCGCGCCAGCGTAATGGTTATTCCAACCGTGGCGGAACTCGACTGCACAATCGCGGTCACGACCGAGCCTACCAGGACACACTTGATCACACCGAAAACAGAGGTCGGTTCAAAGGAGGCGAACCAGGTGATGATCTCCTTGCTGTCGCGAATGGGCAAAAGCCCGTTCTTCATCAGCTCAAGGCCATAGAAGACCATGCCCAACCCTGTGATCAGCATCGCGGTGTAGCGGACGCGATCTTTCTTGGCAAAGAGGAAGAAGAAGGTGGCGAGTCCCATCATGGGAAGGCCGTATTTGACGACATCGAGCGCGACGATCCATGCCGTCATGGTGGTGCCGATATCCGCGCCGAGGATGACGCCGATGGCCTGCTGGAGGGACATCAAGCCCGCATCGACCATGGAGATGACCATCACGGACGTGACCGAGCTCGACTGAATGATGCTGGTGACCGCTGTGCCGGTCAGACAGGCCTTGATACGATTATCTGTCACACTGGCGATCATTTTTCGGAGACGGGCGCCTGCAACACCTTGCATCCCCTCCGACATATACTTCATGCCCAGTAAAAAAAGAGCCAATCCACCAATCACCAGTGAAGCCATCGAGACATAATCATTCATGCCTATAAAGTATAGAAAAACCGCTTCGCGTGGAAAAGGAAATATTAGAGAATTGTTAGGCATACCCACCGCTGCGCGCCCTCGGGGTTGCACGGTCACGCGCCTTGTTTTTCTTTTTTATGCGTATGGAGGCTGCAGGCGAACGGCCCTGAGACTCGATTATTTTGGGGACGGGGCTTGACATTCTTGTTTCCTCCCGTATGATACATGATTTCAATCAGGTTACGGCATGTCGTCGGCTGTATCACGGTCCGTCTGCGGCTTTCAGGAACCTGCGTTGAACCGTGCGAAGGCGTCTTAAACAGGGGAGCGTTTTATATGAAGATCGGAAAAGGGATCGGGGTCTTAGTGTTTGCGTTTTCAGGCTTGGCTGGATGGTCGGGAGAGCCCGCGGTGGAGATGAAGACGGTGACGGAAGCGATTCAGGCGCAGGTCGACGCCGGCGAAATCGCGGGGGCGGTGTCGTTAGTTCTGAAGCCGGACCGCGCGGTTCATTTCGCCGTCTGCGGACACGCCGATCTGGCCGCCAAGAAACCCATGGAGAAAGATGCGATATTCTGGATCGCATCGATGACCAAGCCGGTTGTCAGCTGCGCGATCCTGATGCTTCAGGACGAGGGTAAACTGTCGGTCGACGATCCGGCATCAAAATACCTGCCGGCGCTGGTGGGGCTGAAGACCGCCGACGGCCGGAGTGGAAATCCGACGCTGAAGCACCTGCTGGCGCACACCTCAGGCTTGTCCGAACCGACCGAAACGGAGGCGCTCGCAACGCGCACGCTAGCCGAACTGGTGCCGCACTACGCGACCAAGCCGCTGAAAAGCCTGCCGGGCGAGCGCTGGCAGTATAGCCAGGCCGGGATTAACGCCCTGGGACGAATTGTGGAAGTCGTTTCCGGCAAGTCGTTGCCCGATTTTCTTGAGGAGCGGCTGTTCCGCCCCCTCGGCATGAAGGACACGACGTTCTATCCGGATATGATCCAGCAGGCGCGGATCGCGAAAACGTATCAGCGCGTGGCTGGACGACTGGAGGAAAAGCGCGTCTTTCCGATCTTCGATTATGCGCGGGGAAACAGTCGTTATCCTGCCGCGAACGGCGGGCTGTATTCGACGGCCGGCGACTACGGTCGTTTCTGTCAGATGTTGCTCAACCGCGGCGCGCTCAGCGGCAGGCGGATCCTTTCGCCTGAAGCGGTGGCGGCCTTTTCGTCGATTCAGAGCGGCGCGTTGAGGACGGGGTTCGTCGACGGGATGGCGTGGGGCCTCGGTTGTGGCGTCGTGCGTCAACCGCAAGGGGTGACGGCCATGCTCTCGCCCGGCACTTTCGGCCACGGCGGCGCGTTCGGCACGCAGGCATGGATCGACCCGGTCCGCCGGGTGGCCTACGTGCTGATGGTGCAGCGCGCGAACTTCCCGAACGCGGATGCGTCGGAAGTCCGCCGCGCCTTCCAAGCCGCTGCCGCCAAAGAGCTAGGGTTCGTTTCCGGCCATTGAGCGGTTTGGAACTTTGATTTTCAACGTGGAGAATCCGCAGAAGTGGGGCGTGTTGCCTCCATCATTCATGACACCGGTTTAGACCGATACGACGATCTCGTCTGTGCGTTGCGCGATATTCTCGAGATGGCGGACGATATTGTTAATCGCCGCGATGATTTCCACATGCGCCATGCCGAGTTCCGGTTTGCACACGCCCCTCTTGATGCGTTCCATATGAGCCTGGGCTGCTTTTTGTGCCAGCGCCTTGATGTCATGTTTCAAGATATCAATGGCTTTGGCGGCGCCAATCGGATGGTTTGACCGAATCGAATCTAAGGTCATATGCGCAATCGCATCGGCTTTGTCGAGGAGACCTTGAAGTTCGTTAAGCGCGTCCTGAGAGAAGACGTTGGAGCGTTTTTGGAAGGCTTCACTGCGAGCGACCAGGTACGCGAGATCGGAGATGCGTTCCGCGTCGTTGATGCAGTGCATCAGGGCAGGAATGATCGCCGCCTGCTCTTCCGTTAATTCCTTGCGCGTTAACTTCACAAGGTAGTCCATGATCTCGATTTGCATGCGGTCAACTTCATCTTCGGTCGCTTTGACGCGTTCGACGGCGATCGATGCCCCGCACTTGCAGTTGCGGAGGACATCAATCGAAAGCCGCCATGATTTTTCCGTCATATCGGCCAGCGCGTTGATGACGCAGGTCAATGCGAGCGATGGCGTATTCAACAAGTGGGGCTCAAGCTTGGTAACAACATCTGGTGCGTTGTTATTGGGAATGATGCGTTGGCAGAGCCATGCCAGCGTGCTGATAAACGAGGTCAGCACAATCACATTTGTGACGTTGAAGAGCGTGTGCGCCATGGCGACGTGACGGCCCAGGTTTTCGCCGAGGAAGACGCTGCCGGAGGTGAGCGAGTCGACGAAGTAGAAGAAACAGGGTATCTGTTTATATGGGATATAGAAGAGAACCACCATGATGACTGTGCCGATGATGTTGAAGAGCGAGTGGGCGAGCGCAGTCTGCTTGGCGACCCGATTAGCGTTCATCGCGGCCAGAATCGCCGTAATGGTTGTGCCGATATTGTCACCGAGAACAATCGGAAACGCGGTCCAGAAGTTGAGCAATCCGCTGTTGGCTAAGGCGATGGTTAAGCCAATCGTGGCGGAACTGGACTGCACCGCCATCGTGACCAGCGTACCGATCCCGATAGAGCCCAAAACAGCCTTGAGTGGCATATACCCGCCCACGGTGGTCGGTGTGCAGTCAAACATCTGGAAGAAGGCGACGAACGAGGGGAAGTTGCTGACGCTTTTCAATTCATCGGACATCAAGGTCATTCCGAAGAAGAGCAGCCCGAAGCCCAGAATGGTGCGTGCGATGCCCTGCAAGACGACGCGCCGGCAGACAAGCAACATCACCGTACCGAGCATAATCGAGGGGAAGGCGAGATTGTCGAGGTTAAGAGAGACCATCTGGCCGGTCACCGTGGTGCCGATGTTCGCGCCGAAGACCACGCCAATGGCCTGTTTCAGGGAGAGCAACCCTGCATTGACGAAGCCCACCGTCATGACCGTGGTGGCGCTGGACGACTGGATGATCGAGGTGATCACCGTACCCGCCAGAATCGCCGTGACACGGTTGCGCGTAATGAAGGCCAGTGCGGTTTTCATCTTGCTGCCCGCCACCTGCTGCAAGCCATCCGACATCAGGGTCATGCCGAAAATAAAAATCGCTAAAGCGCCAAAGACCGCAATAAAGAGGCCCATGAGATTGAGCGCTGCAGCGTGGATGAAAATCGGGCGGATGACGAGGCGTTTCGCTGCATCGGCGATCTCGGCGCGCACTTCATACGTGCCGGTTGCTTCAGAGTCCGTTTTAAGCGTGACTTCGGCAATGCCGTTCGTATCCGTCTGAACCATGGATTGAGAGAGCCGGCCGCCCTTGCCTGGCTGCTTGGAGAGGGTGAAGAAGACGGGCTCATTGGTGATGGCTGATCCATCGGCATTGCTCAGTCGGACGCGGATCGGCTGGGGGGTTGTCTCGCCGGAGGTGACTTCCTGCTTGTTGTTCGAGATGGCGACGCCGGCCACAAAACGGATACGCTGCCGAACACTCGGGAGCTCTTTACAGACAATGTCAAGGTACTGATCCCCGAAGTTCTTGCCGAGCTGGACATCAAAACTCGCATAGCCCCCGGCTGCGGTGACGACCTCTGCGGGTGTCACGGTGAGTCCTGACGACGGATCAGAGGGAATGGCCTGAAGCGTAACGCCCTCAATGGGGTAGGCGTTGCCTGAACCGCCGAGAAACCCCGGAATGGTTTTGCTCATCAACTCGACGCAACAGGCTTTGCTGAGTTTTTCGCCAGGTTGACCAAGGATTGTTTCTGCTGTGATCGGAACAATTTTATCAGGAACGAGCTCTGCCGTATTCCGCTTACAGCCATCGGTAAAAATCAGTGCGACACTCAGAAATCCACATGCAACCCACTTGCCAAACCCCATTTGGTTCCTCCTGTTTTATGTTTGTTAGTATATCGTTTCAATATGTTCATGTTAAGTTAGAATTATGTTAGGGCTGGGCAAAAATAGTACAACAGCCTTTTTTTAAGCGGAAATCTTATTTTTCGTTATAAAAGCGTACTTCGAAAATGCGGGCGAAAGGACTTCCATGGGTGGCCGTAACCAGCACGCGGAATTGGCGCGCGGTGGTCGGTGCAATCCGATGGATGCGATGCCGCTGGACGTTATCCTGAACAACGGCGAGCGTCTGCCAGGCGTTTTGCGCATCGCGGGCCTGCAACGTATAATCCTTGATGCAGGTCGCCGCGAGCGGCATGGCCGGCCAGGACTGCGTGAAATCGGTGTCGAAATAGAGGTGGACGGTGTTGATGGTCGTGGGTGCCGCGAAATCGAATTGCACCCATTGCGGCAGCGGTTGCTGAGGATCGGACTGCCAGCAGTGCATGGCCTGACCGATCTGGCGCGCGGTCCCGTCAATCACCTGTTCCGGACGGACATCCAGACTGAGTTTGCGCGCCGGGAAGGTCGTCATGGCATAAAATTGACTCGTCACCGTGGACCAGATCCTGTTTGTGCTGCCGCCGTAGGCGCGCAACGAACCGAGCGGCGCCTGCTTCATCATAAACCAGCTGACCTCTTGCGCGGGCTGGAGGTAAACCGCGAAGAACGGCGTGGTTACTTTTGTTTTAAAGGGGATGACCACCCATTGGTTCTGCGCAGGCTTCAGCGTGACGCGGCGGGTCGCGCAGACGCGCAAATCGTTCAGGCCCTCGGCGTTCCGGGTTTCGCAGAGGAACGCGGTGAGCTCAACGGGCTTTGTCGCTTCCGATTGCATGCGCAGCTGGACGCTGTCGATCGTCCCGTCAAGGCCGGTGGGCATCAGCGCCAAGCGCGGCGTGTTGAGCGGATGGATGCGCTCCTTTAGCCGCTTATGACCGTCATACGTGTAGTCCGCCTGCCCGAAGAGGGTATAGGTCGCTGTACTGGATGCCGCGATTTTCGCGGTGCGTGCCAGATCAACAGGGTCGTTGTTGGTCATTTCCGGGATATACTGGTCATCGCGCATCAGCGTCTGCTGTAACTCCGCAATGTGGTTCTGATAGATGCCGCGCGGGGTTGTGTTGTACCGTAAGCAGAATGCCGCGGCTGTACCGGCAGCCTGTCCGAAGGTCGCCAACGTGCTTTCCACACGCACGGTGCCCAGCGCAACGTGGGTGACGCTCACATTGCGTCCGGCGAAGAGCAGGTTCACAATATTGGTCGAGTAGAGGCTGCGGAAGGGGAACCCGTACACCTGCGTCTTGGCGTCATGGTTGTAGGGACCCTCTTTGCCGGAGTAGATCCCTTTCGGATGGTGGACGTCCAGCGACCAGCCGCCGTGTGCGATACGGTCGGGGAGCTGCGGGTTGGTCTGCGCATCCATCTGGTTGAAGACGTAATCGCCCACCAAGCGGCGCGTCTCGCGGCGCGCATTCCAGATCGGTACGTGCGTCAATTCGTAATAGGCCGATTCCTCCTTGTCAGGACGACGGTTTTTGAGGAAATCCCAATATGCGAAGACGATGCGGATCAGTTCGTCGCGGGCGAATTCAGGATCAAAGAGATCATCGACCGTTCCCTCATGTTCCAGCCACCAGTTTCCGCCGTTCGGTGAATCGATGCGGCGTCCGAACTCTTCCGGCCCCGGGATCTTTGCCATCCATGCGGGAGCCTTAAAGGGTGTAGGTTGCTCACGCTTCTGGGCATGGAAGAATTGACCGTGCGGACCAAAGATGCAGCCGCTCATGGTAATCGTGTCAGGGCCGCCTTCGGCCAGCGGCTCGCCGGTCTGGACGCGACTTTCACGACCATAGCGGTAGGCTGCGCCTGCGTAATAGCCCACCCATCCGTCGCCGGTGCAGTCAATGAAGAATTTGCCCTGGATGCGGCTGCGGTGATTGTTCAGCGTATTGACCATGTGAACCGCAGCGATCGTCGTGGGATTGGACATATCGACGCTGTTAACCCGCTGGTTGAGCAGAATGGTCAGATTCGTTTCGGCCTGACAGAGGTCGAGAAAAGCATCGCTGAGCATCACGTAACGATTCTTATCGGTAATGCGGATGGCCTCTTCAATGATACCGCCTTCGCGCATGCCGCGTTTATGTGAGGCCGCACCTTGCGAGCCCACGCCCATCTCAATGCTGGCGTTGCCGCCGAGAACCGGGCGGTCTTGGATCAAGACGGTCTTGGCTCCTTTGCGCGCAGCGGCAATCGCTGCCGAGCAGCCTGCCGTACCCGCACCGACCACCACGACATCGTAGGTGCCTTTGTCGGTCGGCTCCAGCGAAACGCCGGTAAGCCGGGCGCGTTCGCGATCTAACGCCTTCGCCTCTTCCGGCGGCGTATACTGCAGATCCGTGGTGAGCAAAAGCGCGTCGCAGCGGCCATAAGCGCCGCTCTGATCGAGAAGGGCGAGGGTTGTTTTCCCGGCTGGCAGATCAAATTCGCCGGCGGATTCCCAAAGCCAGACGCGGCGCGACGCGGCACCGAAACGGTGTTCCGCGCTCGTACCGTTGACCGCGACCTTGAATGTGCCCGGTGCCTGCGGCGGATGCCAGTTCATGGCGCGCGCCCAGAGCCGGTATTTGCCCGGACGCGCAACCGTGATCGTTGTCTGGGCCGGTTCAACCGGCGTGCAGACGCCGGCTGCGATGAGATAGGCCGACCCCATGAAGGCTACAAACTGCGTATCGATGGTCCAGCCGCCATAGCTGGCGAAATCTTCCGCTTCGATCCAGAGAAATCCCGGAACGTGTTCTTTGACCTCCGGCGCTTCCTTGCGAAAGGTGAAGAGCGCCTTGGCTGCGGGGCTCTGCAGCCGTTCCGCGAGTTTGTCTGAACCTGTTGCCGAAGCCCCGTATGAAGCAAGTGCGGCAATCAGTAAATAACCTGCAAAAGCTTTCGGCATAGTCATAAGATTTTGGATTAGAAGAGTTTTTTGATCGACTTAACCGCACTATCAATCGCTTTGGACCCACCTTCCGCAGCGCTGTTCAACGCATCGCCGGCACCTTTAATCGTCGACTTGCCGAGTTCGGCAATGCCTTCGCCGAGGTGCGTGATGATGGAGCCTAACACTTGGACGAAAGCGTCAACCGCCGCAATACCGCCCTCGGATTTGCCGACATCATGGAGCTCAAACGAGGGGATGGGGATTGTGACGCGCTTGTTGAGCGTCAGGGGTGACTGATAGGACACCTTGGTGCCGTGCAGAGAAAATTCATCGATGATGACTTTCTTCTGCGGTTTCTCACCGGCTGGCGCGTTTTCCGTTTTTTCAGCCGGTGCAGTTGCCGATTTTTGCTCTTTCTTTAGATTCGCCATCAGTGCGTCAATGTTGGACTTCCCATCCTGCGTTTCATAGTGGATGAAGGGATCATTGATCGCGATCAGATGGATGCGGATGACGGCGCTGGCCACGGACAGCATATCCAGTCCGATCTGAATCTTCTGTACAGCGAAGAGCGGTGCATTGGTGGAATATCCTTGCGGATTTCCGATCCTGAAGTTTTCGAGGTAGACCGTGCCGCGCAACGGGCGGATTTGGATCTGTTCAACACTGACCGGCACGCCCAAAATTTTAGGCGCGTAGACATTGATGCTGTTTTTGATCACAGGATCCAAAAACATAAAGAGCCCCAGCCCGATCACGAGGATAAACGCTGCAAGGCCCAGTGCAAAGCGAATAAAGAAACGTCCCATCTTTTTCATTACTATTTCTCCTTTTGTTCAATAATGACAATGTAAGTGTAGCACGCACCCGAAACCCCGTCTATGGCTTTTCGTGGAAATCGCGTAGGTGTCCGAGCAGCGATAGAAAGCCGCGCCAGTAGAATTTGAAATCCTCCACGGGATCACGCGTCGAAAGAATCCGGCGCACAAGCGTCTCCGGATGCAGAAAGGCGCGGTAGACATCGCGGATCGCGCATTTGATCCGCGCTTCAGGGACGCCGGACTTCATGACCTGCTTGCGCATATCATAGTCGTCCCAATCGCGCGTCAGCAGCAGACCAGCGGCATCGAGTTCCTTGAAGAGGGGCGTACCCGGATAGGGAACCAGCAGCGTGACCTGCAGCGTATAGGCATAACCTTTGCGCAGCAAGTTACGGGCAAAGGCCACGGTCTTGGCGATCTCGGCCTCGCCCTCCCAGGGATACCCGAACATGACCGTGACGTGGACGTTGAGCCCGGCCTGTGCGGCAGCCCGTGCGCCTGCCACAATCTGCTCGACGCGGACCGCCTTGTTGAGCCGATCCAGCGTGGATTGGTTGGCCGATTCCAAACCGAACAGGACGAGCCGGAACCCCGCCTTTTTCATCAGCGTGCAGAGTTCGCGGTCGAGACATCCGAAACGCATGTTGCAGTCGATCTTGACCTTTTTGTGAAGACCGCGCCGGATCATCTCGTTGCAGAAGAGCTTCAGCCATTCGCCGGCGGGCAGGCAGCCGGTATCATCCATGATCTCTTTGACGCCGTAGTGGTTGACGAGGTGTTCGATCTCGTCGACGACCTCGTTGGCGGCGCGTGTGCGGAAGCTCGGATAGAGCGTGGTCCAGGAGCAGAACGTGCAGCGGCCATGCCAGCAGTCGCGGCCGGACATGATATACGTGCCGGGCAGGCGACGGTAATTGCCGTTCTTCTCGGCATAGAGCGTCCACTGGGTTAATTCGCGGTCGATCCACGGCAGGGTCTTGAGATCGTGATCCAGTCGGAAGGGGCCGCTGTTCTGGATGTTGCCTTGCGCATCGCGCCAGTAAATGCCCGGCTCAAAACGCGTGGTATCAGGTGCGTTGTTGGCGGCATCCCGCAGGACCGCGAGCAGGTTGATCAGCAGAAAATCATAATCGCCGCCGGTCAGCAGGTAGTCGATGGGGCAGTTGTTCATCGTCTCTTCGGGCAGCGCAGTCACATGGTCGCCGACCAGCACGAAGATGACCTGCGGAAATTTCGCCTTGAACTGCTTGATCAGCGCCCAGTGGCGCGTCACGACGGGCGTCTTGGTTTCGAGCATCACCACGTCGGGGGCAAAGCGCTGCATCTGCGCCTCGAATTCCTCTAGCGTCCACCCCGCGGCAATGCCGTCGAGCCAGGCGACTTCATGGCCTGCGGCTTTCGCCTGCGTCGCGGCCAGCGCCGGCACCACGGGATAAATGAAGGTGGGTTGGTTGAACCACTGGAATTGACGGTTCTGCGCGAGCAGGGGAACGCCCTTTTCCGAGGAAAGCGGTGGATATGCGATCGCAATTTTCATACTCAAAGTTCCATGTTAAACGCCGACGCGCTAATCCTTAAAGACATCAACGCGCGTGCCGTGTCCGCGGTCGTACGGCGGCGGGCTGACATAGGCCTGACCATCATCCGGGGGCGGCGTGCGCGTGGTGCGTCCGAAAAAGGGGAAGCCGAAGCGGGAAAAGGGATTTTTGTTGTCGTACCCCTCTTCCATCAGGACCATCTGGTATTCGCGTTCCGCCGATTGATAGATCGTGTAGGCGATCAGCAGACGGATCAGCATATACCCGCCGAATTTTCCAGTTAAAAACGAAAACACAACGCCGAGAACCATCAGGATCGCCACGCCGCGGCCAATGCGCGAAGCGACCCATGTGGCTTTGACGCGCGTCATAAAAAATTGTTGCAGAAAAGCGCGCAAAATGCGGCCGCCATCCATGGGGAACGCGGGAATCAGATTGAAAAAGAAGAGCGTCAGGTTCAGCGTCATGACCCACCAGCACATAAAGCCGATAAATCCGGTGTGGAACAGTGCGGGCCCGAAGGCAAACAGGCCCCAGCCCCCCATTCCGAGGAGGAGGCTCACAAGAGGGCCGGCAAAGGCCATGACAAATTCCTGCCAGGCCTTGCGCGGCATGGAGAGCATCGAGGCGCAGCCGCCGATCATCATCAGCGTGATATCGCGCACGCGGCAGCCGAAGGCCATGGCCGCCACGCTGTGTCCCAGTTCATGCAGCAGAACCGAAATCAGGAGCAGAAGACCTGCGCTCAGCCCGTAAAACGGATCGCCGAACGAGGAGATCATGAGAATGGCCAGAATGATCAGGGAGAGATCCGCGCGAATAGGGATGCCGAAAATGGAAAAAAGCGTATAGGAGGATTTGATCATAGGTTAGAGTGTTGTGATGAGTACGGAGGTCGGTCCGTCGGGTTCAATGGTGTAGCTGGGCGCGGCGGCAGGGATGAGGCAGCTGCTGCCGGGGCGAAGCGTGATCGTCTCGCCGCTTGCCGTGATGGTGGCGTGTCCGCGTTCGCAGAAAATAACGTGGAAACTTGTGCCATCCATGGGCGTTTCCGTCGCGGCGGTCAGTTCGCATTTGCGTAACGTGAAGAATTCGCTGGCGATCACCGTAGTGTCCACCTCCTGCGCGACGTTGTACGGATGCGCCGGTGCGAGCTGCCAGTCAATCGCCTGTAAGCTTTTCTCCACGTGCAGGGGACGGCGATCGCCCGTCGGGGTGACGCGATCCCAGTCGTAAAGGCGATAGGTCGTGTTGGAATTCTGCTGCACTTCGTAGATGAGGCAGCCCGCGCCGATGGCATGGACCAAGCCGCCCGGGATGAAGAACGCTTCGCCTGCGCTGACGTTGAATTTCACGAGCAGGGCTTCCGCGACACCCTGTTCAACCGCCGCGCGCAGGCGCTGTGGCGTGCTGTTCTCGGTAAGCCCGGCATACAGGTGGGCATTGGGCTGCGCATCCAGCACATACCACATCTCGGTCTTGGGGTCGCCGTTGACGAGGATCGCATTCCGTTCGTTGGGATGGACTTGGACGCTGAGCCGTTCACGGGCATCGATGAGCTTGAAAAGCAACGGGAACCGTGTCGGATCCGGTGCGCGCGTACCCACCAGATCCACGCCGAAATGTTTCGTCATCGCGGCCAGGGTCTGGCCGGCATAGCGGCCGTGCGTCACAAGGCTTTCGCCATCGGGGTGCGCGGAAATTTCCCACGACTCCGCGCAGACTTTCGGTGCGCCGATCCGGGCATAGCGCGCGGGAATACGCGATCCCCCCCAGATGTACTCTTTGTAAACAGGATAAAAGGTCAGCGGTGTTTTCATAAATCAGCGTAGGCTTAGCGTTGATAGGTCGAAGGATCAACCGGTTGGAGGTTAAAGTTGGGCTTCCAGTTGGGCGAGGACGAGTAGAAGCGCATGGCGTTCTGGAAGACAATCGCTTCAATCGTCGCCTCGTCGTGTCCATCCTGGCGCATGTAATCCACGGTTTTGATCAGCGCCAGGGGATCGGAAACACCCCAGTCGGCAGAGCCGTTGACGGTAATCCGCTCAGCGCCGTAGCGCTTGATCATGGCCGAGACGCGCTGCGGATTGAGTTTGGAGTAGGGGTAGACCGTCATACCGGCATAGCAGCCGGCATCGAGCGTGTGCTGGATGGTCTCCTCCGTGTTGTGGTCGACGTCGATACGTTCCACGGTCAACCCTTCCGCCTTGATGATCTCGAGAATGCGCAGCGTGCCGCGCAATTTATCCACGTGCGGCAAGTGCAGCAGCACGGGCATCTTGCGCGCTTCGGCCATGTGCAGCTGCCGGATCATGGCATACTCTTCATTCGGCGTCAGCGCGTTGAGCCCGACCTCACCCAGCGCCACGCAGCGCGGATGGTCCAGATATTCGTCCAAGCCATCGATCACTTCGTCGGCCAGGCCGCGATCATCCGCCTCTTTGGGGTTCATGGCGATCGCCGCGAAGTGGTCGACGCCGAACCGCGCAGCGCGGATGGGTTCAAACGAGAGGATCAGATTGAAATAGTCGAAAAACGATCCGGCGTAACGGCGGTTGACGCCGAGCCAGAAGGCCGGTTCCACGCAGGCGCGAATACCCGCCTGATACATGGCGTGATATTCATCGGTTGTCCGTGCGAGCATGTGAATATGGGGTTCAATAATGGTCATAGCTTTAAAGATCGGTTCGAAGCTCAACAGTCACGGGGCCATCATTGAGCAACCGGACTTTCATTTCTGCACCAAAAATACCTGTGCCAACGCGTTCCGCGCCGAGCGTCTCGCGCAGGCGCGTAACCAACGCCTGATAGAGCGGTTCAGCCTGCTCCGGCCGCGCGGCCTCAACAAAACTTGGGCGATTCCCTTTGCGCGTATCCGCGTAAAGGGTAAACTGCGAAACCACGATGATCTGGCCCCCAATGTCCTGCACGGACTTATTCATCAGACCTTGCTCATCGTGAAAAATGCGCAAGGCCGGAATCTTGTGGGCCAATCGATCAACGTCCATCAGTGTATCACCATGCGTAATGCCAAGCAAGACCAGCAAGCCGGGACCGATTGCGGCCACCGGCGTGTTGTCCACCTCCACCGAGGCCTCGGCCACGCGTTGAATCAGCGCTTTCATGCCGGCGGTACGCCTCCTAATGTTGCTTCGATGCGTGCCGCCAACCGGTTGGCGAGGTCAGGGATCTTATCGCGCGACCAGGTGGTTACGACCTGCTGGCGCAGATCAAGCTGGAGTTTCTTGTCGTTCAGCTCGGAGGCTTCGCAGGTCCAGAAGACCGGCTTACCCAGGCCGAGGGCCAGTCCCGCCTGGAAATAAATGAGCGGGTTCTGCGCGGTCAGGTCCGCCACGACGCAGGTTGCGCGGCGGATTTCGACGATGATCTCGTCCGTGATCTTGTTGCCACTCTCTTTGCTGTCGGCGCGGATGGCTTTCAGCTGGATGGCCGAGAGCGCAGCGGAAAAGCCTTGCGACCAGAGCGTCTCCGCATCCTTATCGTGCGGCAGGCAGACCACGGCTGTCGCCTGGGCGGGTGCCGTTGGGGTATCGAGGATGCTCCAACCTGCAGGGGTGAGCCGGAAGGCAAACGCCTGCTGATTCTTGGTTTGACTTGGATCGGCTTCGATCCAGCCGTGGCCTTCGAGGTACTGCAGACAGAAGAGGAGCTCGTTTTTATTGGCGCAGAATCCAACCGCGAGTTCATTCGGGCTGAAGGCGACAGCATCCGCGAGGTTTTTCGATTTCCGGCGTAAGAACTTGAGCAGGTATTCGCCCTTGGTTTTAAGATCCGTGTCGCGCGGAATCGCGATCTTGGCAATGGCATCCAGCGCGGCCCAGGAGGTGAAGAGATCGACCGTGATGAGAACCTTCTCCGCGAGCAGATCCCAGGTGTTGCGGCAGAGGCCGGAGAGCAGATGCAGGGGCGGAAAAGCAGGATGGTTGTTGGTAAGCTGCGTCTCCGCCAACGCCTGAATGTGATAGCGGCCGCATCGCGGGCAGTGAATTTCAGAGGTGTTGGCTCCCGCACTGGAACGTGCGAGGATCGGTGCGCGGCAAACCGGGCATGCTTGTGAATAGCTCATAAAACCTCTTTCTAATGTTTAATAAAACAGAGTTATTTTAACACGCAAAGGTGACGAATCCAATGAAAACACGTAAAGCCGTCCACTTTTTTTAGTGCCTGTGAATCGATAAAGTAAGTTAGCCACCTCGTATTCTGAAAGGGCTAACTTACTCTGCCAAGAAGCCGGAAATTGCAACCCTGCTGCCAGCGGTGAAGAATAAGGTCAGTGACTGGTGGGTGTCGCAATTCAGTGCGAAGCGTGCATCGGAATATTCCCGCGCTTTTTTCACGGCTGAACATCAGACCTGTTTTTTCCGCGCTCAGGATCAAGCAGTTCTCCTTTGGCTCGAAAATCTTTGCGTTTCTCCTTCGGCGTCTTCTGGATGTTCTCATGGATTTCCGTAAATCGTTTTCTACAAATCTCGTTGTCGTCATTCATAAAATGAGCCGAGACCTTCTCCCTCTGGACGC
>CAZMLC010000025.1:29454-30738 GCA_964567125.1 uncultured Akkermansia sp. | reverse complement strand
ACTGTAAAAAAAGTTAGCTTCCCTGTTGACCTAATGGTCTTATTGTGCTACACATAATATTGTCAACTATAACTGGTGAAAGGAATGTACTATGAAGAAATGTTTACTTGCGTTCATGACGGTAGCAGCAATTATCGGATCCACAGGGTGCATTGGTGGTAACAATGCATTTATGCTCACGCAGAAGGTCTATGATTTCAATAAGACCTGGGGTGAGAAGTGGATGCAGGAATTGGGATTCCTCGTGATGAACATCGTTCCTGTCTATGGTATTTCGATGTGGGTCGACGTAATTGTGCTTAACTCGATTGATTTCTGGACCGGGTCTAATCCCCTGGCTTCCACGAAGACGATGGAGTTGAACGGTCAGACCGTCAAGATGACGCATGAGGCTGATGACTCGATCACGGTCGCAACGGACAAGGGTTCGTTCCGCCTGATCAAGCAGGGCGAGAACGTGTTGGCCTTTGATATGGCCGGCAATCCGCTGAAAGCCATGTAATTCATGTGAGACATTCAAAAAGTGCTCGTTCCGGAAACGGAACGAGCTTTTTTTATTGTATGAATCGCAGCCGACCCAGAGATGGAATCATCGCCGTGCATGCGTCGTGCGCGCTGCACCGTGCTCGATGAAGAGGCCGCAGGCGCGTGGCCCTAAGAACAATTCCTCGTTGCGGAACTTGATTGTCGCCAGATTGAGGAGCGCGCTACACGCGAGATCGGTTTGCGTGTTGACGCGCTCGGTGGGATCAAGTACGCCGTGGGCGGCGATCACGGCGGGCAGGGCGTTTTCGCAATCCATCGCGTTGCCGCGGGCGAAGTCGCTGTTGCGGGCGCGCAGGCCGCGCATCAAAGCGGTAGACACGACGGCATAATCCGGCGTATTGCGCGGCAGGACTGCGAGCAGCTCCGCTAAGGCGCGCAGCATGATATAGTGATAGGCAGGCCGCGCATTGTGCGGATCCGACCAGCGTCCGCAGTAAGGTCCCTCCGTGAGTTGTCCGGGCAGGACTCCCAGTTTCGCTTTTTTCAGAGCGGCTGTGCGATACTTTGCATTCTGTGTGGCAGCCGCAAGACGTGCCAGCAGTGCAACGCTGAAACTGTTATAGTTCCAGTTGGCGACGAGCGGCTGCCGGAGCGCCCATTCGCCAGCGCGCAGCGCAGCGTCGAGGTAACGCGCATCGCGGGTTAGGGCATGTAAGTCGAGCAGCGCGCAGGCGCATTCCGCGGTGTCGAATTGGAGACCACCTTCGCCGTCATCGCTGATGAGCCAGCCGTTGCGCG
>CAZMLC010000025.1:14499-29354 GCA_964567125.1 uncultured Akkermansia sp. | reverse complement strand
GTGTCGAATTGGAGACCACCTTCGCCGTCATCGCTGATGAGCCAGCCGTTGCGCGGCGTGATCGGGATCGAGCTGACTGCGCTGCAGCGCGCAACCCCAGACGACGATTTCAGCATAGGCGCGCAAGGGCTGTTCAAGCGATGCGGGTTTCGGCGTTGCATCTAATCCGCGCAGACGCGTTTCGATTCGCGTTGTGTATGCGCGCACAATCCGGCGGATTTCCGTTGCGTTCAGCGGCGCTGCTTGCGGAGGAAGCGGTTGTGGTCGGTCAGGGACTTCAGGTTCACCCGCCTGCGCACCCAGCGCACGGACGATCTGATCGGCTGCGTGCTGAATGGCGCGTTCATCCTCTTTCGCGAGGGCACGTTGAAGTGTCTGGCGCAAAGGATTCTCCGCGTAACACGGGATCAGATTTGTCAGCAAAAATGAACACCAGATTATCATGCGTAGATGCACACACAGCTCCTTTTCGTGTATTGTCGCGTTTCGCGCTGCGCGTGTCAATCGCGGGATTGCACGGCCCTGCGCGAGAAAAGCATCGACTCCCTGTTCAAGGCTTGTTACAGTTTCGTCAACACTCAGTGTTTGAGAAGGAAACGCTATGAAATGTCTGTTTAGGAATTATCGGGGTTGGCTGGTGGCGGGACTCGTTTTAGGTTTTGCAGTGTGCGTACAGGCACAACTGCCGCAGATCGGGGCGCAGGTTTTTATTGAGCCAGGGCAGACGCCTGAAGATGTGGATCAGTGGTTCCGCATTCTTGAAGAAAACAAGATGCCGGTCTGCCGTATCCGCATGTTCGAAGCGCACATGCGCCGCGCGGACGGTTCGTATGATTTTACGCTGTATGACGAGGCTTTTCGTGCTGCGGAACGCCATCACGTGAAAATCTTTGCCACGCTCTTTCCGATCGACGACACGGTGGGTGGGTTCAAGTATCCGCGCAGCAAGCAGCATCTTGATGCGATCGCGGTGTATGTTAAGACCCTGGTGACGCATTTCCGGGATTTTCCGGCGCTCGATACCTGGGTACTGCAAAACGAGCCGGGTACAGGTGGAAGTTATACGGAAAGCGATCTTGCCACAGAGCTGCGCACTGCGTGGAAAGCGCAGCAGCCTGCTGAAAAGCCGGGGCGCTTCCGCGAAACGCATTTCGATTACGAGGAGTTTCAGCGCGATTACACGACATGGTTCCTGAACTGGTATGCGGAGCAGGTCAAGGCGCTCGATCCTCACCGCCCGCTGCACGTCAACAATCATGCGATTTTCAGCAACCTGCCGGAATATGATTTCCCGAAATGGCGCCGTTTTCTCAGCACGCTGGGCGCATCCGCGCATCCGAGCTGGCACTTCACGATGTTCCAGCGCGATCAGTACACCATGGCCATGGCTGCCAATAACGACATCATCCGCGCGGGTGCGGGCGAGTTGCCCTTCTGGTTGACTGAGCTGCAGGGCGGCAATAACCTCTACAGCGGCGGCCGCGCGCTCTGTCCGACCGCGGAGGAGACAACGCAGTGGCTTTGGACGACGTTGGGATGCGGCGCCAAGGGCGTGATTTTCTGGTCGCTGAATCAGCGTGCGACCATTGATGAACCCGGCGAGTGGGGACTGATCACCTTTCAGCGGCAACCGTCCGATCGGTTGCTGGCCGCACGCACGGTGATTGAGACCTTGCAGGCGCATCCTGGCTTTTTTGAAAAAACGCGGCATCATGCCTCGGGGGTGACGTTGCTCGTGACGCGGGAATCCTTCTGGACCGATAAGAAACAGCGGCTGGGGGGCAACGATGCGTTTGAGGCGCGCCGCGGCAATGCGGGGATGAAATCGACCATGGCGTGGTATGAAGCCCTGATGTGCTGCGGCATTTCCGCGGAGATCATGGAGATGGGTTGGTTTGATTGGAACAAGGATTCCTATCGCGGTCAGACGGTTGTGCTTTCACACCAGATCAGCATCCCCACGCGGTGGTGTAAGCCGCTGGAACGCTTTGTCGAGCGTGGCGGTCGCCTGATCGTTGAAGGAATAACAGGGTATTTCGATGAACATCAGGTCTGCGTCATGCAGACCGGGTTCCCGTTGAAAAAACTGCTGGGCGGTGAGATCAGCGAGATCAAAGCGGTGGAGAATGTTTTTCCGCTGGAGATCGAAGGACAGACGCTGCCAGTGCATCTGTGGCGCGGCGAGATCGCGGATGCGCAAAATCCGGGGAACGTGCGCTATGTCCAACGCACTACATTTGGTGCCGGCGAGACGCTCTGGATTCCCTCGCCGATCGCGCTGGGCGCTTTACAGGGAAGCGGACAGCCCTTTGTGCTCTTGGTCAATCGCACGTTTGCGGCGTTGAAGGCGGAGCAGCCGGTGATTTTCAAGATACCGGAGCCGCAGATGGTTCTGAAGACACTTGATGTCCCCAACGGATATGTAACGGTTGTTGTCAACAAGGGGAAAACGCGGGACGTTTCCTTTACGCTGCACGCCGATGTGGATGCTACGGCGCAGGTGATCTATGCCGACAAGCAGGCGCAGCTGAATGGACTGACCGCGACCTTCGGGCCTGAAGATACGCTCGTGCTTTTCTGGCCGAAGCGCGCGCCGTAAAATCACTTGAAAGCAAGCGGCGCGGCCAGCGCGAAGATCGTGCCGTGACGGATGCCTTTGGGCAGCGTGACGGTGACGGGACTGAACGTCTTGAAGTCGCCCGTCTCAACCGCGCCGTAGCCGCCTTTGTTGTACATGTCGTAATAGATCAACCAGGTACTGTCGACGCGGATGACGCTGGGGCCTTCCGCCCAGGCGCTCTGATTGTCCGTGAAGGGCGCTTCAGATTTAGACCAAGGTCCCATGACATCGCCTGTCGACCACACGATGCGCAGGTTCTTCGCGGGCTTGGGTTTCAAGGTCTCGTCCTTCACAACCATACCGTAGCGGTTTCCCTGTTTAAAGAGGAACGCATCGATGACGTTATAGCCATCATTGAAAAAGAGCTGTTTGGGTGTCCACGTCACAAAATCTTTCGTGGTGGTGCAGTAGATGCGATGGTTATATTTTTCATCGCCCTGATGCGCGGTCTCAGGAAAAGTGCCGGTGATGGTGGTGGCCCAGATCACGAGATAACGTTGCGTTGCGGCATCGTAGAAGATTTCAGGCGCCCATGTGTTTAGTGCCTGCGGTTCATCGCTGTTCACTGGAACAAAGGATTGCGCGCTCCACTGACGCAGATCATCGGAATGGGCGATACCGAAACCATTGTCTTTCCACGAGGTGGTCCAGACCATGTGATAGCGCTTGTCAGGCCCGACGCAGACGCTCGGATCGCGCGTCAATTTTCCACCCACTGCAGGAACGAGGATCGGCTGCCCGCCGTTGACTTCGCGCCAGGTTCTGCCATTGTCGCTCACCGCGAGATAGACGCCGGCTTCGCCGTTGTTGCGGAAGAAGGTAAATCCAAAGCGCTGGGCCAATCCGTCGCGCGAAAAGAGAACAACGATCAAAAGGAGTGCATATTTCATACTGGACAGTATAGCAATCCAGCAGAGGGTTTGCAAATGGACGACACTCAGGACGGCGTGTCTGGCGTCGATTTTCTGCGTTGTTTCACCATCTGTAGCGTGGTCGTGATGTTCATTGTGCCGATACAAAGTTCAACCAGCGTGCCGCCAATGGAGCCGCAGATAATATTGTTGGCGATCATGATCACTGTGGCCACGAGCAGCAGCAGGCGCATCCATAGGCCTGAGAGGAGAAAGACCGCAAAGGTCGCGACACAGGATGAGGCGACGGGGAGCCAATCTGTCCACGCATGCGCCAGCATGTAACCGAACCCCACGCTGGCAAGGAGAAAAACCACAACAAGGCTTTTCGAACGGTAGCGCATGGAGATGAGCGTGCGCAGCCCTGCGATAAAGGCGCTGCCCGAAGCGGCATAGCGGCCCAACAGCAGAAAGTGGACCACGTAGCACCACGCTTCGGCCGTCAAGAGTCCTTTCAGCCACGTGTCGCGCTTTTGCGCAAAGGCGAGCACGCCCAAAATAAAAACCAGATAACCCCACAGTTGCGCTGGAGAAAGAGCATCCATCATCGTTACCACATTCTGCTTGATCGATCCCGAAGCTATCCGGGATAAAATAAAAGTGCGTATGATGCTCTTTTTTCTCTGCGTTGTCCATGCGTAAAATGAAGAAAAACGCGCGTCCGCCTTAACGCAGTTCAACGCGCACGCGGTAGAAGGCCGTCGGCTGGGTAAAGGGAACCGTGTAGAGCAGCGGTTCGCCCGTTGCGGGGCGGTTTTCAAAGCCGGCAATGGGGATCCAATCAGACAGCGCGAGCGACGCTGCGCTTTCGAGGGTGTAATAGCGCTGACGACCTTGGTAGAGCGGACCTGCGATCTGCGTGGGCACTTCGATGGTCAATCCTGCGGACGGTGATTGTGAAAGCAGTCTCATAGACGGCGTATTCTGCGACTGCCCCGTCCTTAGAAGAATAGCGAAATAGTCGGTGGCGGAGGTCGGATCGGTGCCCGCGATGTACTCTTCATAGGCGTTTTTGCCGTCGCCGTCGAGATCGAGCAGGGCCGCGGTGTCGAGTGAAACGCCGGGCGTGAGCTGCGCATAGGTGTTGAGCCACCAAGCCGGCACGGTCGTTACAGCGGGATCAGGATTCGCGGCGGCACGGTCAGGCGTTCCGTTCAATTCGGGACTCGCGACCCAGTTCTCCGGACGCGCATTGTCAAGGTGCGGATGGAGTAGTTCGAGCGAACGTCCGTCCGTCGATGCCGCCAAGGGCCAGGGCGCGGCAAAGGAGTAGACGACGCGGTCGATTTCATTTGAAACGCTGTCGATGAGCGTGAGTGTTTCGCCCATATTGTCGAGTGCACCGATAAAGTAGAAGCGGTTTGACGAACTGTTTCCTGTTCCAGAGAAGAGGGTTATCGTCTGACCAGGCGGCAATACCGCGCCGGCGGGAAAGGTGAAATCAATGCCTTGCGAAAAGGTGTAGCCGGAGAGATCAAGCGCAGCGCGGCCGGGATTGGTGAGTTCGATGAATTCAGGCGGGGTGATGCCGTTTGTTGCATTGGGCGCATAGAGGATCTCGCTGAACACGGCATGCCCTTCATTCCAGTTAAAGGCGATGGCGCCGCAATCCGCCGGCGAACCATCGGCGTCGATGGGCAGCGCAGGATTGGCGGCATCGATGGCGGCGGAGCCGACTTGGAGCGCGAAGTTTGCGCGGCTGGGACGCAGGAACTGCGGTTCCGCTGTTTGGCAGTGTGTGTAGGAGACATTATCCCACGTGCCATCAAAGGGCTGTGCGCTAAACGTCGCTTCATCGGGGATAGTCCACGCGGTATCGCAGAGCGTATAGTCAACAGTTAACGCGGAAAAACTGTCGCAGGTGAACGGAGCCAGCAGCGGGTGTGAGATCACGCTCGACGTTATGTGCGCGACGCCGCCACCGGCTCCGAGGTTCTTTTCGTAACAGGCGATTGCGTGGCTGATTGAGCGGAAGGTGTTCTGTTCGACATAGGCATAGGAGCCTGCATCCTTAACGCCGAAGCCCATATCCACGGATTGGATAATGTTGCGACGTGCGATCACGCTGGAGGCTTGCCCGACGGAGACCGCTTTGTCAAAGCAGCGCTCAATGCGGTTGCTCTCAATCAGCAGGTCGATGGTGCCTTCGCCGATGTCGATGCCGTCGTTGTTGTCGCCCATAAAATCGTGGATGTAATTGTTGCGGATGATACCGCCCTGGATGCCGTCGTAGTCAACCGCATCGGTGTCGATGGTCACTCCCGCGGATGAAAATTCATTATTTTCAACGCGGGCATATCGTGCGCGTTTGATGTTGATGCAATCGCCGATAACCGCGATGCGAATGCGGCTCTTTTCCAGAATTGTGGCGTTACCTTCCTGCACGAAAATAGGCAGCGCGGTGTCATCAATGTCGAGTCCGTAGAGGTGGAGATCGGAACGGAACGCGCTGATCGCGGCCTTCATGTTGACGGGGTCGGCTGCGGCGAGCGTCGCGCTGCGGATCACCACGTTGGACAGCGTGCCGGGATGGTCTGCATGGTTGAAGGCGATGCCTCCCCAGCGTCCGAGATTATCCGTGGCATCGGCCAGTGCTGGGTCGGTGTAGATGCGCGCGTTGGCGTTCAGGTTGGTGTTGGCATCGATGCGCACGGGGGCTTCTGGTGTACCGGTGAGCGAGAGGCGACCTTGCACATAGATGCTGGCCTGCTGGGGCATCAGGATGGTGATGCCCGGTTCAACCATGAGGCAGGTGTTGGAGGGCACGAAAATATCGCCTGTCGCAAACCACGGCGAACCGTCCGCCGTGAGGGTCAACGTGTTGGTGACTGTCGCAGGCAGCAGGTTTTCATGCGTGAGCGTGAAAACGGCGGTTATGCTGAGCGGTGCGGCACTGTCGGGAATGAAGGTGAGAACGGGCGAAGTGTTCGTGGTCACGCCGTCAGTGCTGCGGGAAACCGTGGCCTGTAAATCAAATCCCAAGTCCGTGTAGTTCACTGCGGATTGATGGATTTCGACGGCCAGCACATTGGTCCCTTCGAGGAACGTGATGGGGGCGATCGTGAAGGGGAGGTAGTCGTTCTCGTTTGGGGTGCTGGTGCTGGTGATGTTGGTCAGCGCGAGGGTTGTGTAGGTGACGAGGCCTGTCGGCATGTTATACCGCAGGATTTCCGTGCCGTTGAGGTAGACGATGGCGCCGTCGTCGCTGAGCAGTTGCAGATCCATCGCGTTGATGGCGGCGGCGTTGTTGACCACGATTGTCTTGCGGAAATAGGCCGCGGTGATCAGATTGGAGGAAGCACCGATGACGGTACTTTCATCACCATCGCCATAGCCGAGCTGTCCAGCGCCCGAGGGCCATGCAGTGTCCGTGAAGGCGGGTTGATTCCAGCCGGGCACCTCATTGGTCGGAACGGTGTAGCGCCACGTCGAATTTTTGCCCGCGAGCGCGGTCGTGCCGCCGCTGATGCGCCAATAGGCAAAGGTCTGGCCGATGGGCGGGACCGCCGTTAGCGTGACCGGCACGCCGGCGAGCAGTGCGTTGGTCGCAGTGTCGCGCAGCGGCACGTGATTGGCGAGGACGCGTCCGCCGCCGAGTCCGACCTGAATCTGCGCCGTCTGTCCGCCAGCGAAATAATCCGCCACATGCTGCATGGCGATAGCTGGACGCTGGCGTGCGAAGTTCCGTATGGTTTCAATGTTGTTGTCCCAGGCTGTAACGGAGGAGATGCCGCCCTTCGACGCATAGAGCTTGGCGTGTTCAATGATTTCATTGCGGATCAATGACGCTTCCGCGTCGATAATCGGCAGGATACGGTTCGTACTGAACGAGCTGTTGAGGTGGGCCATCAGACGCTGACCGCAGTAGGCTTTGAATTCTGAATTGCGCAGCAGTTCGCGGAAGACGACCATGCCCGACGCCATGCTGGACATTCGGTTATCGTTGACATTGCCGAAGGCGCGATCAAGGTCCACAAAACACCAGCGCCATTTTCCGCCAGGCGTGCGGTCGCGCCACCATTTGCGGTTGTGCGACCAGGCGATATCGTCCGCGAAGACCTGTCCCGCCACGTAGTCGACGAGATCCTCGATGTCGACCTGACTCGTGACGTAGGCATAGTTCGCCGGATCCGCCAGGCTGTTGGCGCCTAGAAAGGCGACCAGCGCATTCCAGCTGTCGGCTGTGCCGTAGTCGAGCAATTCATCGCCCGTGGTGCCATCGTTTTCAAAGAAATCGATATTTTCCAGCGGGATGTTGTAATTTTTTGCGCAGTAGACTTCATCCATCTTCTCTTGGATATTGATTAGTCCGTAATAGGCGCCATTCAGGTAGCTGGCGCAGGGACGGTAGCCCTGCACAGCGTTGTTGATGGCGCCCATGAGCATCTTTTGTCCCAGGGTATCGCGCAGAAAGGCCACGGACCAGTCGTCGTTCCCGTTCCGCAAAACAAAGCGATCAAAGAGCCCCAAGGGTTTTTCAGGAAAGAGAGGATAGGCAATCTCGGAGGTTCCATATTTTCCGCTGAATTTGACGGTGAGCGGTTTCTGCGCCTTGAGAAACGTATTGAGACTGTAGAGGCGGAAACCGGCGCCAGCCTGGAATGCCGTGTTCGACGGCGTGGTACAGAACTGGATAGTGCCAGGTACGTCGCGGCCTTTCAGCGCATTGGCGTAGATGCCGTAGACCGGGTCAAAAAGCAGCAGGGGATCGATGACAACCGATACGATGGGCAAATCGGGTTTGCGTGAACCGATGAGAAAAGTGCGGGTGGTGACAGGGCTGGGATGGAGGCCGTTGGCAAAGGCGCGTGCGCACACAACCGTTGTGGTCGTGATTAGGAAGGCGTTGGTGTAGAGCAGGGAGGCTGAAGTCGGCTGACTGCTGTCGAGCGTGTAGCGGATCGCGGAGACGCTGGCGTCCGCGACGAGCGTCACCAAGGTGGGGCTCTCCACAAAGAGCGGGTCGACGGGCGTGATGGTCACGGCGGGGGCGCGATGCAGGTTTTGTGCAAGCTGGGGACCGCGATTGGTGGTGCCGGCAGTGGATTCGCCGAAATAGCCCCAGGTCGGGCCGCCATCCGGAAGGCGGCCAAACGAGATATCATCCTGCTGGACACCAAAGGTGACGCTGTCAACAAGGGTGCCGCGTGGCGTGAAGAGTCCGATCTGTTCGCCTTCGCCAGCCAGTTTAAAGTTTGCGTGGTAGGAACGGGTCGTGAAGGTGTAGTTGGGCCAGAAATCGCGCGTCATGGTAATGCCGGGTTTGGCGTCAAACCCATCAGCCCAGATGCGCAGGTGACCGCCCGCCGGGATGGTCGCGCCATCGGGAATGCGCCAGCGGAAGGGCGATTCCAGATTGTCGGAGAGATGGTAGCCGCTGAGGTCGATCGTGTTCGTGCCGCCGTTATAGAGCTCAATCCAGTCGCTGAAGTCGGCGAAATCGGCGATTTCAGGATGTGCCATGACATTGCTGGCCATGACTTCGTTGATGCCTAGGAAACTGCGGCGATAGACCGCGGAGACAACAGGACTAGGAGCCAGGCCAGGGGCAAAGGCACGGATCAGGAGTTCCGTCTCGTCCGCGATCACAAGGGGATCGATATAGCGCAGCGACTGTTCGGTGGGCAGTGATCCGTCGCACGTATAGTAGAGCACAGCTTCGGCCTGCGCGCAGGTCGCGGTAACCGTTAATATGCCTGTGAAGAGGCCGCCCGGCGCGGAGAGTACAGGCGAGAGGGTTACGCTGGTATACGCGGCTGTATTTAACGAATCTGGCGAGGGCGCCGCGAGATAGCCGGGCACGAGTACCGGCGATTCCGTCGCGGGTTTCCATGAAAGCGACAGTTCACTCTGCATCAGCAGATCAGAACTGTTTAACGAGCTGTTTAACACGTGGAAGGCCAGGATATTCGTGCCATTCACCAGTAGCGGGATTGAAGAGGACAGGTTGTAATTCAAAAAGGTCTGGGTTGCACTGCGGGATGTCAACGCGTATGCGTTCCAGAGCTGTGAATCGGGGACGTTGTTGGTCATGACGCGCATGCCATTCAGCCATACAACAATGCCGTCATCGAATTTGACGCGCAGAATCGCCTCGTAAATCTCTGTACAATTGGTGATGACAAAGGGATAACGGACAAAGACAGAAGGCTGTTTCCCGTACATTTCCGCATAGAGGTCGGATTGGATCAGACTGTCGTAACTGGTTCCTGTATCGTATCCCACGCCATTTCCTGCAGACTTCCAGGTCTGATCATCAAACGCAATCGAGGCCCATTCGGCCGCGAGTGAGGCGGCATTGGTCGGCACGAGGTAACGTCCGGCTGAACCTGCAGCGACAGGGGTGCGAGTGACTATGGCCGGTGCCCAGGAGAGGCGCAGTTCAGTGGCCAGCAGCAGGTCGGAGCTGTTCGTGGTCACATTGAGCGCTTGCAAGGCCAGAACATTGGTTCCTGTGGTGAGCAGATAGGCATAGGCATCGAGATTGAAATCCGTGTAGCTCACGGCAAGCGTCTCCGAACGCGTCGAGGTGGCCACGGAGTTCCATGCAGGGGATGCCGGAGCTGTACCCGATGCAACCTTGACGCCATTCAGCCAGGCGATCACGCCATCTTCGTATTTGAGACGCAAAAGGATGCGCGTGATGGTGGCGGCATCGTCGAGGGTAAACGTGTAGCGCACAAAGGCGGAAGCCTGCTTGTTGTACATCTCGCTGTAAAGATCGGTTTCGAAATAGGGCCGATAATCAGGATCTGTATCGTATCCCACGCCATTTCCTGCGGATTTCCACGTCGAGTCGTCAAAGGTTGTCTGTGTCCAGTTGCCGGGGAGCGCAGCGGCATTTGTCGGCACGAGGTAGTGTCCGGGGATACCGGGGCGGACTGGCGTCACGATGCGGGTCCCGATCCGGTCATAGCCGTAGCTGATGTCGGGTAAAAGGGAGGGATATGCGGGGGAGAAGGCGGCTTCGCAGGTGAGATCACTGCGAAAGAGTGCGAGGTATTCTCCCGTCGAATCGAGTGAAAAATTGGTGTGCAGTTCTCCATTCGGACCGATTTTGTTTTTTGAAGAGGCAAAGATCAGGAGATGCCCGTAAGGTGCTATTGAAATATCGGGGAAGGTCCACAGCGTGGGATTCGCGGCTTGATCCGTCAGGTGCCAGCCTTTAAGCGAGACCGTCTGAAAACTGGTGTTGTAGAGCTCAATCCAATCCGAAAAGTCGCCGTCGCTATCGCGCAACGTGCTGCGGTTCAGCGCCATGACCTCACTGATGACGATCGAGCCTGGCGGCAGGTAGAAGGAATTGGTCGTGCCGGGCGTGGCGATCGTGGGGGTGGCGTGCCAATTCGCCGCGGTATTGCCATAGGCGGTGGCGTCAGTGCGCTCGAGTGAGCCGCCGAGACCGTCGGCGGCAAGGGGCCACGGCAACTGGTCGCGGTAGGTGACTTCATCGACGACATAGCGTCCGATCGTATTGTCTTCTTCAACCGTGTTTGGGACCCGTACGCGGATCGTATCGCCGCCGTTATTGAGGCTTTTTGTCCACGGCCCCAGGATCACGACATTGGCGGGCACGGCGTAGCTGGCGCGGAATCCTGCGAGATCATTGGTCTCGACAACGAGCAAGAAGGCTCCGGGCTGGAGAACCATGTTAGTCGGGAAGGTGTAACTGACACCGCCTGTGAGCGTCCAGGTGTTGGTCGGTTCTTCACTGTTGTAGAGCGGGACTGCTTGTGCTGAGATGTTGAGCAACTCGACAAATTCAGAGGGCATTCGTCCGGCGGTATTTGTGTCTGCGGGATGGTACATGATTTCGTTGATCACAACGGGGCCGACTTTAGGACCGCTGTTGCGCGCACCGGTCCCTGTGCAAAATTCTTCCACGGTCGCCGGCGCATTGACGCCAAAGGTTGGCGCGGCAAGTGTCAGAAATTCGCCGGTACCATCGGGATAGCGGCCGAACGAGACGCCGTTCTTGGAAGGTTCGTAAACGTAGAAATCAACGTAGCGTTGAAGCTGGTCGTTTGCATCGGCTTCGGTGAGGTAAAGGCCCTCGCCTTTTGCGCTGAGGGCAAACGGGACCAGTCCGGTGGCGAGTTGGTGCTGGTAGACCACGATATAGCCGTGCGGCGGGAGGATCGTTCCTGCGGGAAATCGGTATTTTTTACGCGCGGTGTTGTCGTCGCTCAAATACCAGCCGGCAATGGAGATCGCGTTGGTTGTAATATTCTTCAGTTCGACCGCATCCTCCTGCGGCGGATCCGTGTGCGCGAGGATTTCATTGATAACAACGTCGTGCGCGATGGGCGTATCGGCTTCGCCCGGCGAACCGAGATAGCGGACGCTGGCGATCCAGTTGGTGCCTTGATTCGGATCGGCTTCCAGATTGTTCAGGACCAGCGAACTGCCAAAACCATCCGCTTCAAGAGGCCACGGCGCTTTATCGCCGTACGTCACGGAGAACTGTGTTATTCCTGCTGCGTCCGCAAGCGTGATCGTCTCGCCACTGTTGCTGAGCTGGCCCGAATAGGTGCCAGCCAGCAGATTGCTACGCGCGCCATAGCGGAGGGTAAAGGCTGCCGGGTTCACCGCGACGACCGCATACGCGCCGGCATCTAGGACGGTCGGAGTGGGGAAGGTGTAGGCAATGCCGTTTTTGAGCTGCCAGCCGCTCAACGTTGTAGGTGTGGACCCTGTGTTCAAGACCTCAACGAACTCGTTGGTCTCGCCACCGATCGGATTGTACATCAGCTCGCTGATGACGATCCCCGCGTAGACAGGCGCAACCATCACACTTAGCAGCAACACGGGAACTAAACGCATTGTTGACTCCTTGGACACCTATGACACCACCTAACTTAGCGCCACAGTAACATGTACAGCATGGTGAGGCAACACAATTTCCTCGACTCCTGGAACAATAAATCGAACGTGACTGAATCCGGTTTTTTGGCTATGCAGAAAGGGGCGATTAAAAAAAATAACGAATTTTTGTGCAGCCTGTTGACACTGCATAATCAATTTGGTAATGTAATACCAAATCAAGCGCGAGGAGCGATTGACGAGGAGGTGGTTATGACAACGATGTTTAACATATCAGAGGCCGTTTCGATCGGACTGCATATTTGCACATGGTTGGCGCAACAGGAGAACAAGGAGACCTTTTTTTCCACGCGGAAGATCTCCAGCACCTTCCATTTTTCCACGCATCATGTGGCCAAGGTCGTACAGAAGCTGATGCGGGCCGGGATTCTCAATACAACGCGTGGCGGTCAGGGCGGTATCCGGCTTGCGCATCAACCTGAAGCGGTTTCCGTATACGCTATTTATCAGGCGATTGATGGCGACGTGGCGATTAAGAATTGCCTGTTGGATCCAGGCGTGTGTCCAGGAAATTGCTGTGTGCTGGGACGGTGGATGGCGGCGGAGAGTCATCGTATGGTTGCGATGATGAAAGAGACGACGCTTGTCGATGTGTTGAAGTCTGTAGGAAATTAACGAAAAGGGGGCTGGCATGAAACGGAAAATCGTTGAGATCGATCAGGAAAAGTGTAATGGCTGCGGGCTGTGCGTCAGTGCCTGCCATGAGGGGGCGATTCAGATGATCAATGGTAAGGCGAAGTTGGTTTCCGACTCTTATTGTGACGGATTGGGCGCCTGTCTTCCTGCCTGTCCGACCGATGCCATCCGCATTGTTGAACGCGAGGCCGAGGCCTTCTCTGAAGAGGCTGTCAAGGCGCGGCAGGCCGCGGTTGTGCCACCGATGCCCTGCGGATGTCCCGGGACCATGGCAAAGGCACTGAAGCCAACGCTCTCCATAACGCCTGAGCCGGTTTCTGCTACGGCTGGTGCTGTGGGTACGCCGGCAACATCGCAGTTGACGAACTGGCCTGTACAGATTAAACTGGTCTCACCGAATGCTCCTTATTTGCAAGGTGCATCATTGTTGATTGCTGCTGACTGTACTGCTTTCTCATTTGCTGATTTTCATGCGCGCTTTATGCGCAACAAGGTCACGCTGATCGGGTGTCCAAAACTCGATGAGGGTGACTACGCGGAGAAACTCACTGAAATTCTGCGTGTCAATGACATTCGGAAGGTGACGGTTGTCCGTATGGAGGTGCCCTGTTGTGGTGGGATTGTTGCCGCTGTTCAACAAGCCCTGATCAACAGCGGAAAAATGATTCCTTGGCAGGTTGTCATCCTGTCACGTGAAGGTCGTGTTATCGAAGAGTAAAAACCAAAAAGGGGTAAATCAATGAATGCAATGTTCTGTTTCCAATGTGAGCAAACGGCTGGCGGAAAAGGCTGTACCATGAGCGGTGTGTGCGGAAAGAAGCCCGAGGTGGCTAATCTGCAAGATAAAATTACAGCAGGGTTGATCACGCTGGCGCGTGCAGCCATGCAGAAATCGGGGTGCACCAAGGAAAACCCGTGCCCTACGGCTGCCGCTGCGCCGCAGGATGACGGTACGGCCTGTCCGCGTTTACACGCGCTCTTCATGGATGCGCTGTTCTTCACCGTAACCAACGTGAACTTCGATCCTGCGGATTGCGAAGCGATGATCGCGCGCATTGAACGCGCCATCGAACGGTATGGCGGCGCGGAACGGTTTGATCCCAGTCAGCTGTTTAGCGGGGATGTCGATGTCGTTTCCCTGCGTTCGACGCTGCTCTTCGGGTTGCGCGGTATGGCGGCGTATGCGCACCATGCACGCGTTTTAGGTAAGACCGATCCGGAAGTGTCTGCATGGTTCATCAAGGGTATGAAGGCGCTGGGCGACACCCATACGGTTGAAGAGTGGCTGGGCTTGATCCTCGAATGCGGCAAAATCAATCTCACCTGCATGGGACTGCTGGATGCCGCCAACACAGGCGCGTATGGTAATCCGGTGCCGACACCGGTTTCCACCACGCTCGAGAAGGGACCGTTCATCGTGGTCACAGGTCACGATCTGCACGATCTGAAGATGTTGCTCGAACAGGTCGAGGGCAAGGGCGTCAACGTATACACCCACGGCGAAATGCTACCGGCGCACGCCTATCCGGAGTTGAAGAAGTATGCTGCGCTCAAGGGCAACTACGGTACCGCCTGGCAGAATCAGCAGAAGGAGTTTGATAACCTTCCCGGTGCGATTCTCTACACGACGAACTGCATCATGCCACCCCGTCCGACCTATCAGGCTGCGATTTATACCACTTCGGTGGTGGGATGGCCGAACACGAAGCACATTGCCGCGGATGAAAAGGGGCACAAGGATTTCTCCGAACTCATTCAGCAGGCGATTGCCATGGGCGGCTGGCAGCAGACCGTCGAAGGCGCGC
>CAZMLC010000025.1:0-14399 GCA_964567125.1 uncultured Akkermansia sp. | reverse complement strand
CTCATTCAGCAGGCGATTGCCATGGGCGGCTGGCAGCAGACCGTCGAAGGCGCGCCGCTGTTGACAGGTTTTGGCCATGCCGCAGTGATGTCGGTCGCGGATAAGGTCGTGGATGCGGTCAAGACAGGTGCCGTGAAGCACATCTACCTCGTGGGCGGATGCGACGGCGCGAAGCCGGGCCGCAACTATTACACCGAGTTTGTGGAGAACGCACCCAAGGACACTCTGATCCTGACGCTGGCCTGCGGTAAGTTCCGCTTCAACTATATGCAGGAGAAGCTAGGGACCATCAATGGAATCCCGCGTTTGCTGGATATGGGACAGTGTAACGATGCCTATTCCGCGATTCAGGTGGCGGTCGCGCTGACCAAGGTCTTCAACTGCGGGGTCAACGACTTGCCGTTGACGCTGGTGCTCTCCTGGTATGAGCAGAAGGCCGTCTGCATCCTGCTGACGCTCCTGGCGCTCGGTATCAAGAACATCCGCCTCGGGCCAACGCTGCCGGCGTTCATCTCGCCGAACGTGTTGAAGGTGCTGGTCGATACGTTCAACATTCAGCCGATCGGCTGAACACGCGTCTGAGACGTTCAGATGATGCACAGCGGTTCATTGCTTCGGCAGTGAACCGCTGTTTTATTTTAGGAAGAGTGCCGCGGATCCTTGGCGCGATAGGCCGCTTCGCGTTCAAGGCATCCCTTGACCGCTTCCTGAATGCCTTTGAGCGTATGGATCAGCTGGAGGTTGGCGCGCAGATACGATGAGCCCTTGAGGCTGTGAAAGTAGCGGAAGAGGTTGCAGCGGAAGGTCGTGGAGAGCGTCTGTTCGATCTCCTCCGGCGTCAGCGGCAGTTCGTATTTGGAACGCACGCGCGTTACAAAATCCTGTTCGTCGCGCAGATGTTGATGAAAAACGGTTTGGATATCGGCAAGTTCCCGGCGGATACGTCCGCTGGTCTTCGGACGGAAATCCGGCTCGGTCGTGGTTGCCAGCGCGGAGAGAATGTCGCGGAAGATCCACGGATTGCCGATGGCGGCGCGGGCAAGCATCAGGGCATCAACCTTGGTTTCGTGCAGCATGCGCCACGCATCGTAGGGCGAGCAGATGCCACCGTTGCCGATGATCGGAATCTTGGCGCGCGCTTTCACTTCGCCGATCAGGTCGAGGTGGACGGTACCGGCATGGCCCTGCGACGTGAAGCGTCCGTGCAGGGTGAGCGCGTTCGCGCCCGCCGCTTCCGCAGCCGCGAGGATGTCGAAAATCGCGATCTTATCCGGATAAGGCCCCACGCGCGTTTTCAGCGTGAGGGGGAGTTTGATCGAACGCCGCATGGCGTGGAGAATGTCGTGAATCCGCTGCGGATCTTTGATGAGCGCTGCGCCGCAGCCGCTGCGGATGACTTTGGTAACGGGGCAGCCGCTGTTCACATCGATGCCGGCGAAGCGGCGCGTGCGTTCAATACGCGCCGCGGCTTCAGCCATGCTGGAGGGATTGGCGCCGTAGAGATGCGCGACCACAGGTCCTTCATCGGGGAGCGTTTCGAGCAGATACCACGTCTTGTCCGAGGTGTGCAGGAGGCCGAGGTCGCTGACCATCTCCGTGAAGGTGAGCGCGGCTCCATGCTGATGACAGATGCGGCGCATCGGCGCATTGGTGTATCCGGCCATGGGCGCGAGAAAAAGCAGCGGAGCGGGCGATTCGGGCAGTCCGAAGAGCGTGTGAAGCGGCGTTGACATACAATTACTTCGTGTTCTTTCGGACGATCAGTTCTTTAAACGCCAGTCTGTTGCGGTCCAACTCAACAGCGGTGTGGGTTTCCGTGGGTGCGACGTGCAGGCCGATCTTGCTCAGCTTTAAACCGCGCCCCAGCAGTCCGGCGCGCGCGAATTCAACGATGCGCGGAAAATCCATGACGGTGCTGAAGGCACCCTCAGAAAGGTAACGTTCCTCATCTTCGGTCAAGGGTGCCAGTCCGCGCTGGTTGATCCATTCGGCCAGGGCCTGCAGGCGCGATTCCTCCATGGAACGCGGAACAGAGGCCTCGCCACGCGGTTTTTCCGCGAGGTCGAGCGTCATCTCTTCGCGGATGCGGCGCTGATCCCAGCGGGGTTGCGGCGGCAGCGCCTTTTCGTTTTCATCCCAGAAGTGCATGTCGCCCACCAGACGCGCCGGGGCGAGTAATTGAGCGAGAAAGCGTTCCGGTACATCGGTTGCTTGCAACTGGGCGATTTCACTGATGCGTGCGCGGACATCTTCAAGCCGATGGCTGCGCCGCTCCAGTTCACGCAGATGCGAATAGAGTTTGCGCCAGACCTGAAGCGCTGCGGCATTGACGCGGTCGCAGAGCTGCTCCAGGGTTCCCTCAGCAGCGTAGAAATCGGTCAGTAATGCGAGCGTGTCCATCGGATCGGGCAGGTGAATGCGCACGAGCCGCGTTGTCGCGCGCGCCTCCTCCTGCATGCAGTCGAGGCAGTGTTGCCAGCGTGCCGCGTAGCGCGTGTGGCGCAAGCGGCTGATGCTCGGCGCAATCTCGGTCCGTAGCGTGTAGATGCGGCTGAGGAACTGCTTGAGGAAACGATCGAGCTCCGCGATAATCGCACGCGCGGTTGCGGCGTCGTAGCGCTGCATCGCGAAGCTGAGCAGGCGGATATTGAAATCGCCCAGCGTCTGCGCAACCTGATCCGTGAGCGCGACCATGCGCGAGAGGCGGTAGAAGATACCGCGCGCGGTCTCATAATCCAATGCCTCCGCGCTGGTTTTGTTGAAGAGGCGCGTGGTTTCGTGCAGCGTACCGGCTAACTCGGACAGCAGATCGCGCGTGTCAGCATCGTTCGGTTCCAGATCGTCCCGGCGACGGGCTTCGAGCCAGAGGAGAAAGGCGACGGTCTCATCGAGAATCCGATAGCGGAATTTGCGGCGCCGCGTATCCTTGTAACCGCGCAGGCGCTCCTTCTCGATGCGGTCCGCCACAAGGTTCCAATCGAGCAACTGGCGCATATCCTGATTGAACTGCTCCGCGCTGTACAGAGTCCCTTCTGGAAGCGCTGCGCAAAGGGCGTGATAGAGGTCGTCATGCAGCGGTTCCGCGACATAGTGGCGACGGAACGCGAGCATTTCGAGCAGAATCGAAAGGTAGGATGGCGCACGGTCGGAGAGCAGCAGGTGTCCGAGATGGCGGTTACGCTGGTCGAGCAAATCTGCGGCAAGTATAGGTCGGGGAGCGTCCAAATGTGCGCGTCCTTTCTTCGCTTAGCGGGCGAGCCGGAAAATTTCCGCGCAGGTCGCGGCCGTATATTCAGCTCCAGTGCCCCACGCCTTTGCGAGAATCTCCGCATGCCGGGCCAGTTCAGGGATCGCGGTTTCCGGGATGTTGCATGCGGAGAGGGTCACAGGGTTGCCGATTTTCTTGAGCCACGCTTTGAAGCGGCTGATTCCCTCTGCGGCAACCGCGGAGTCATCCGTGCCGGGAACATCCATGATTTCGCGGCCAAAGGCGGCGATGCGGTCGAGGCGGCGCCGACTCTCCCAGGTCATCCAAGCGGGACCGACCACGGCAAGGCCGGCGCCGTGCGGCACATTGAAGAGTCCGCTCATGGGGTGCTCCAGCGTGTGGGCCGGCGTCTGCCAGGGCCCGACGCCCGAAGAGCCGAGAAAGTTCCAGGCGAGCGTGGCCGCCCACATCATGGCGCTGCGCGCCTCAATATCCTGCGGATTGGCGAGGATGCGCTCCGTTGCGCGCATGATCGCCTTGACGACCCCGATATCGTAACCATCCTGCACCGGCAGAAAGCCGGGCTGGCGCGTCAGATAACTTTCAATCGTGTGTGAAATCGCGTCCGATGCGGAGTAGGCCACATAGTCGGCGGGAACGGAGAGCGTCGTCTCCGGATCAAGAATCGATGTTTTGGGGTTCAGCGCCGGATGGACCACGGAGCGTTTCTCGCGCGTCTCATCGTGCGTGATGACGCTTCCGCCATTCATCTCGGTCCCGGTTGCCGGAAGGGTCAGCACAGCCATGAGCGGCAATGCTTTCTCCGGCGTGGCTGCGCCCATGTAAAAATCCCAGACATCGCGCGTTGTGCAGCTGCCGAGCGCAATCGCTTTGGAGGCGTCGATCACGCTGCCTCCGCCGACGGCGAGGATGCCGTCGATCTGTTCCGCTTTAGTCCGTGCAATGCCGGCCTTTACCTGCGAAAGCAGCGGATTGGATGCGATACCCGCATGTTCGACCCAGTCGATGCCTTCAGCCTTCAGCGTGTCGACGATGGTGGTGTAAACGCCGTTGGTCTTGATGCTGTTCCGTCCGTAGACCAGCAGCACTTTTTTCAAACCTAGATGCGCGAGTTCCGCACCGGTCTTTTTGATTTCACCGTTGCCGAAGACGATTTTTGTCGGGTTGCAATAGACGAAGGTGTGCATGGTGAGCTCCCTGTGTGTTTAGGTGGTGAGAATTCCTGTTGCGAAACGGTCTTTGCCTGCGTAATCACGATGGATCGCGACGTTTGTAAAACCGAATTCTTCGAGCATTTCGCGGAGCGCCGGGCCTTGATCGTCGCCGATTTCGAGAAAGATCGCGCCGTTGGTCTTGAGCACCATGACTGCATCGAGCAACAGTGCCCGGTAGACATCCAGACCATCAGGCCCGCCATCCAAGGCGAGGCGCGGTTCATGGTTGAGGATGTGCGGCTCCAACGTATCGACGACAGCCGAGGCGATGTAGGGCGGATTGGAAACCAGGATATCGATGCTGGCGGGATCGAATTCACCGCAGCCGTCGCTTTCCGCAAACAGGACGCGCTCAGCGAGTCCGGTTAACGCGGCATTCTCCTGGGCCAGTGCCAGCGCGTCCGGGCTGATATCGAGCCCGACGAAAATGCCAGCCTTCATTTCCTGTGCGAGGCTGAGGATGATGCAGCCTGTTCCAGTACCGACATCGACGACAACGGGTTTTTCCGCGGACTTTGCCTGTGGCGAGGCGAGCACGAGATCGATGAGCGATTCGGTTTCCGGCCGCGGAATCAAGGCGCGCTTGTCGACTTTGAGCGTCAAATTGCGGAAGTCCCACTGGCCGAGGACATACTGGATCGGTTCGCCCTGCGCGACACGTTGCAGTCCGCGGCGCAAAGCATCGACGAGACGTTCTTCCGGCACAACTGCGAGAAAACGATGGAGCTGTCCGCGTCCGCATTTGCAGAGGCGTGCAACCAGCAATTCCGTCACGGTGCGCGCATCGGGAATCCCTTTGCGCGACAGGAAGGCATCGCCCAGCTCAATCAGTTCGGAATAGGTCTTCATCGGAATTAAAACGGCATCGGCTCATCGCTCGGGATCGGTTCGCCTTCCGCGAAATCAACCGTGGTGCCGTCGCTATCGGTCTTTTCAACTTTGAAGGCTTGCAGGTCGACGAAATAGCGCTCCTTGTAGAAGTTGCCGCGAATGCGGAATGAGACCTTGGCGCGGTCGCCTGGCGCAAACTGATCCAGCAAGCCGCACTTCTCCTTGATGCAGGCGAACTTGATATCCTGCGGATAGTCATCCTCCATGGTGAGGACGAATTCGCGCTTGGTAAAACCGCTGGCGAAGGTCTGGACGTCGAAAATCACTTTGATACTGCCACTCATTTCGTATGCACTTGCCATACTGATCTCCTTTTTTTGAAAGTAATTATGGATTTTTGGGAAGGGTGCTTGTTGCGAGCGCGAGGATCTGTTCGCGCAAATCGTGCATGGATTTCGCATCGCGAATCCACTGCGTACAGAGGGAAAGAATCCGTTCAGTCTCGGTCTGCGGCACGCGTGGAATTTTGCTGATAAAAACTTGCGCGTGTCCGGTTTTGTAGGTGGAGCGCTCGCTGACATCGAGCTCTTCAAACAGCTTTTCGCCTGCGCGGATACCGGTGAAGACGATCGGGATGTCGTCGTAAGGACGCAGGCCGCTGAGGGCGATCATATCTTCAGCGAGTTCGAGGATGCGGATCGGTTCGCCCATATCGAGGACAAAGATCTCACCGCCCTGCGCGAGCGTAGCGGCTTGCAGAACCAGCGAGACCGCTTCCGAAATCGTCATGAAGTAGCGGCGCATGTCGGGATGGGTGATGGTCACGGCTTCCCCGCGCTGGATCTGCTCGCGGAAGAGGGGGACCACCGAACCAGACGAGTCGAGGACATTGCCGAAGCGGACCGCGCAGAAGAGCGTCGCCCCCGTCGCGTTGAGATCCTGAAGAACCATTTCCGCCAGGCGTTTTGAAGCGCCCATCACCGAGACCGGCTTGACCGCCTTGTCGGTGGAAATCAGTACGAAGCGCTCGACGCCCGCTGCTTGGGCCAATTCGCCGAGCGTGCGCGAGGCCAGCACGTTGTTCATGAGCGCTTCCACGGGGTTCTGCTCCATCATGGGCACGTGCTTGTAGGCGGCCGCGTGGATCACGATGTTCGGCTGATGCGCGGCAAAGACCTGCGCCATGCGGGTACGGTCACCGCAATCCGCGAGAATCGAGATAATCGTTGTCGAGTTCGGCGCGCGGGGCCGAACGGTACGATCGATTTCATAGAGCGCGTTTTCAGCGTGATCCACGAGAATCAAGACGCTGGGGCCGGCTTGAAGAACCTGATGAACGAGTTCCGAACCGATGCTGCCGCCGGCGCCCGTGATCAGCACGCGGCGCTGGCTGATTAAGGAGACGATTGCGGCGGTATCCGTGATGGTCTCCTTGCGTCCGAGCAGGTCCGTGACATCGAGCTTACGGAGCCGCGAGACCGTGACGGTTCCCTGAATCAGTTCCAGATAGCCGGGCATGATGCGCGAAGGGATGTTGGCGAGTTCACTGAGCGAGACGATCGTGCGCATGGTGGTGCGCGGCACGCGCGTCATGGTGACAATGACTTCATCGACGGCCCGCTTTTGGACGACCGCACGCAAATCATTGATGGTTCCCAGAACAGGGAAGCCCTGGATTTTCATGGTCTGCTTGCCGGGATCATCGTCGAGAAAACCGACCACCTTGACCGGACTGGTGCTCTGCTGCTTGAGTTCGCGCGCAATCAGGTTGCCGCAATCGCCCGCACCGATCAGCAAGACGCGCCGCGGCGCTTGCAGCGTTGCGGCATTGGGCATGGAGGTACTGGTCAAAATACGCCACAGCAACCGGACGGAGAGCAATCCGCCGAGCGCGAGGATACTGTTGATGACGGTAATGCTGTACGGCGGGCGCGCACCGAAATGGTCGGGCAAGGCCATGCGCAGCACCGCGAGAATCAACGTGGAAGAGGCCAGTGCACCCACGAAGCGATGAAAATCATTGATGCTGACGTAACGCCAGAGCATGCGGTAACAGCCAAACAGCGCCAGTGCCCCGGTTTGCACAGCCCAGACCGTGATAAACGAGGTGGAAACGCGGTGCCAGCCCCACCACGGCGCATCAAAATCAAAGCGGAGCAGGAAGGCGAAAAAGTAGGCCAATGCCATGACCAGGGCATCCGTCAGCAGGAACCCGAGCGATTGGAATCTGATTGTAAAATAATCTTTAAACCGTGGTGTCATTTAAGGATTCTATTTAATCACATATCGACTGTTATTGACAGTGTATTTTTATACAGCTGATTCAGCGCTAAACGTGCAGGAAAAATCGCTTGGCGCGTGCGCAGTCGATTGGACGCTATGTGTTTAAAATGTACAATTATGTGTTATTTTTGTACAAGACAGTGATGTTGTCTCTGTGCTTCAATACAGACCATCAAAATCTATTTTGGGGAATACGCATGATGCATGGGTCTTTTTTACGATTCTTGATTGTGGTAATGAGCGTCTGCGGCGTGCTTCAGGCGGCTGAGCAGGGATCATCAGCACCGCGTGTGGCGCGTCCGTGTCCTGCATGGCTGACGCAGAGCACCCTCTACCAGATCTGGCCGCGCGGGTTTACGCCCGAAGGAACGCTTGCCGCGGCGACGAAGAAGTTGCCGCACGTCGCCGAGCTGGGTATTTCGATCATCTACATGTCGCCGATTTTTCTGCAGGATGACGATCCGCGGCGTGAATTCTGGAGCGATCGTCAGAAGGCCTCCCAGCTCAACAATCCGCACAATCCCTACCGCATCAAGGATTATTTCAAAATCGATCCCGAATACGGTACGGACGCGGATCTCAAGGCCTTTGTCGCTGAGGCGCATCGGCTCAACATGCGCGTGATTCTCGATCTGGTCTACCTCCATTGCGGGCCTACGGCGGTTGCGGTGACCAACGGTCTGGATTGGGTGGAACGCGATGCACACGGTGTTCCCGTGCCGGCCTCGTGGCATTTTCCCAAGCTGAATTTCAAGAGCGCGTCGCTGCGTGAACATCTCTTCAGCAACATGACCTACTGGGTGCAGCAGTTCGATGTCGATGGCTATCGCTGCGATGTCGCGCCGGGTGTGCCGCTTGATTTCTGGGAGGAGTCGCGGCGCCGCTTGGAGAAGATCCGTCCCGACATCATCATGCTCAGCGAAGGCGAACGGACCGCCGATCAGTGCTTCGCCTTTGATCTGAATTACAATTTCACGTGGCTGCGGACGCTGCAGCAGGTGTTTGAAAAGGGCGCTTCCGCCGCGACGATGCAGACACTTTGGCAGAAGCAGCGGACGAACTTCCCTGCAGGTGCACGCTTTATCCGGTATACGGAAAATCACGATATTGTGCACGACGAATTGCGCGCGGAGATCGTCTTTGGCGAGCGCGGCGCAGCGGCCATGATGGTCTTCTGTTTTACCATCGATGGCGTTCCGATGCTTTACAATGGACAGGAATTCGGCGATTGCTCGCCGCAGTCGATCTATGCGCAGTGGCCGATCCGCTGGGAGAGTAAGCCGCTCAAAAAGGCGCAGAAGAAATGGGCCTTTTACAAGCGGCTCTGCCAGCTGCGCAAGGAGGAGTCAGCATTGGCGACCGGCGCGGTCGCGTGGCTCACGACGGATCGGCCGGACGATGTTCTGGCCTATACGCGTGAGGATCCTGCCGCGACCGTAATGACGCTCATCAGCCTCTCCAATCGGAAAGTCTTGGTGACGGTGGAGTGCGATCGCATGGGCGAGCGGCTGCTGGGCGATGGCGCGGTGTTGACGCTGCGCGACAACAAGGTTCATGCGGAATTGGCGCCATTTGGCTATTGTGTTACAAAAACGAAGAAATAAAGAGGGACGTGTCATGGTTAAACGAATCGTTGCAGCTTCTTTGTGCATGGCATCAATCGGGTTCAGTGCCGATGATGTGATGAGCGAAGCGTATTGGAAGATCTGGAATCCGGAGGTTCAGGCGAAAATCGACGCCGATATCGAGGCGCATCGCAAAGCGGATGCCGCGTGGACATTGCAGCTCAAAAGCGGTACTGCGGTGAACGTCGAACAGGTGACGCACGATTTTATTTTCGGCGCGCACATCTTTAATTTCAACCAACTCGGTAAGGATGAATATAATGAAAAATATAAAGCCGTCTTTGGTTCGCTGCTGAATTCCGCCACGATCTCCTTTTATTGGCGCCGCTTTGAGCTGGAGGAGGGGAAGCCCCGTTTTAAAGGCGAGGAGCGCGATACGGCCGCCTTCTGGAACGCGTGCACAGATCCCAAGATTCAGCCGCATTGGCGTCGGCCCGCGTCCGACCCCGTGGTCGAATTCTGCGAGTCCAAAGGAATCCGGCTGCACGGGCATACGTTGGTCTGGGGAAATTTCAAGTGGCAATACCCGCCGTGGTTGCTGCAAAAGGCGGGCGATGAACTGCCCTTCATGAAGTCCGATGCGCATGCCTCGGTGTTTGCGGATCAGCTGCCGAAGAACATGATGTCCGAACTCAAGAAGTATACGCCGGAGCAGATTGCCGCGATGGCGCCGAAATTTACCACGCTTCTGATCGAGAAAGTCGATCACCGTATCGTCGAAATCGCCAATTATTACAAAGGCCGGCTGCACAGCTGGGATGTCGTCAATGAGAGCGCAACGGATTTCGGCTTGGGGGTCCAGATCCCGGGGTCGCCGATCTGCAAGAGCCACTATGGGCTCATGCCGGGCGATTACTCCTATCGCGCCTTGCAGGTGGCGGAGAAGGCCTTCCCTGCTGAGGTGAAACTCAATATCAATGACTATGTCGCGGACAAGCGCTATTACAATCAGGTGACGAATCTGCTGGCGCGCGGCTGCAAAATCGACATTGTCGGCGCACAGATGCATCTCTTTGATCCCAAGACCTGTTTTGACCTGGCGGCGGGCAAGCCGATCCAGACACCCAAGCAGAATTGGGATCGCATTGCGCTGATCAGCAAGGCGGGCAAGCCGATCCATCTGAGCGAGATCACCATTACCTCCGGCGATAATAGTCCGAAGGGCCAGGCGATCCAGGCCGTGGCAGCGCGTAACCTCTATCGGCTCTGGTTCAGCATGAAACCCATGATGGGCATCACGTGGTGGAACCTCGTGGACGATTGCGGAGCGCCGGGGGAACCCTCTGTGTCGGGAATCTTTACGCGCGATATGCAGCCGAAGCCCGCCTACTTTGCGCTGAACAAATTGATTAACGAGGAGTGGAAGACGAAGCTCTCGGTCAAGGCTGATGAGCAGGGATGTGTGAAGTTCCGCGGATTCCGCGGCACGTATCGTCTGACGTGGACCGACGAAGCGGGGAAGGTCCAGACGCGGATGATGGTGTTGAAATAGATTTATGACGGGGTGGTGTTCACGTGGATACCACCCCGTTTTCGTAGCGCCGTACAGCGTGTTCCGGTGCAAAGTCATACGGATTGGGTGTTACCGATAAAGGGGCGATGATGGATCAACAGAAACGCGGTTTTTCTTACCAGTGGCAAGTGCTGATCTGGTTGTCGATGGCGATTTTTATTCACCAGTCTGGTCGGGCGATTCTGGGCGTGACCGTCCCGCAGGTGAAAGTGGATTTAGGGCTGAGCGATAGCCAGGTCGGATTCGCCAGTACCTGTCTGTATTGGATCTTGGCCTGCATGATTCCCATTTCCGGTTTTTTGGGCGACCGTGTGAGCCGCAAGTGGATCATTACGTGGACGCTCATCGTGGGCAGTGCTGCCACGGGGCTCGCAGGTGTTTCGGTCGGATTGTTGACGCTCATTCTCTTCTACAGTGTGACCTCGGGAAGCTGCGAAGCGCTCTATTCACCGCCAGCCTTTTCGTTGCTGGCGGCCTATCATAAGAAAACGCGTTCCTTGGCCATGGCGATTCATCAATGTGGCCTCTATCTCGGCGTGCTGAGCAGCGGGTTCGTGGCGGGGAAGATTGCCGATGTCTGGGGCTGGCGTCCGACCTTCTGGATTTACGGCAGCGCCGGCGTGCTGCTGGGTATTATTTTCATCCGCGTTTTGCGCGATGCGCCGCGTGATTCGCATCAGGAGACGGTGCCGGTTCGCGAGCCATTGCTGGCCTCGGTTACGGTGCTGGTGCGCATCAAGAGCGCGTTGCTTGTGACCGGTGGCTTTATGGCTCTCGTCTTTGTCAACAATGCGTTCCATCTGTGGGCCCCCTCGTTTGTGCAGGAGAAGTTCAATTTGACCATGGCGCAGGCGGGCGGCGGTGTGATGTTCTACCACAATCTCGCAGCCATGATCTCCGCTGTGGTGGTTGGCTATCTGACGGATCGCGCGGTGCGGCGCGATCCGAAATTCCGTCTCAAGATGCAGGCGTGCGGTCTGCTGCTGGGTGCGCCGATCGTCTTGCTGATTTCGCGCGTCGATACGCTCTCGCATATGTGGCTGATGGTGGCGCTCTACGGTATTTTCCGGGGCTTTTTTGACTGCAACACCTTCTCGTCGCTCTACGATGTGGTGCCTGCGAGATACCATGCGACAGCCTCCGGGTTGATGATGATGACCGCCTTTATTGTCGGTTCCTTCTCGCCGTGGATGCTGGGGCGTCTCAGCGATGTCTATGGCCGCGATGCGGGCATGAACATCGGGTTCATCGTCTTGGCGGTGGTCTTTGTTTTAGGTGCTGTCTGCATGATCGCTGCACACCTCCTGACCTTTACCAAAGACCGCGTTATCGAAGAGGGCTGACGTGTGTCCAAAACGTACAATTATCCGCATTTGTTGTACAATACATCACGGTATGCTTCTGTTACGCTATGCACCATAAATCTGTGTGAATCAATCGGTGGCCGTCGAGGCTGAGTGCCGATCCAAGAAGGAGAGTTGAAGGTATGAATAAAGTCGAGCTTGTTGCGAAAGCCAAGGCGTTTGGCGCTGACTTAATCGGGGTTGCCCCCATTGAACGGTTTAAACATGAACCGGCTGAACGCCATCCGCAATCGATTTTTCCCGAGTGTAAATCCGTGATCGTGCTTGCGCGGCGCGTGTGTCGTGGTTCCATCCGCGGCGTTGAGGAGGGAACGAACTTCGGCAGCACGTATCAGAGCTTCGGTTACACGTGGGTCGAAGACAATTTCTTGGCGCAGACCTCCTACGACTTCTCGCTCTGGATCGAAGAGCAGGGGTATGAGGCCGTGCCGCTTTTCGCTTACAATGAGGCGGGCATGCCGAAGGGCATCCAGGTGTCACCGGATCGTCCGGCGCCCAACGTCTACATCGATCCCGCGGTTGCGGTCGTGGCTGCGGGCCTGGGTGAAAAGGGATTGGGCGGTTTCCTGATTACACCGCGTTTCGGTACACGCCAGCGCTTTGCCTTTGTCTTGACGGACGCGGAGCTGGAGGGTGATCCGGTCCAGGGCAAAACCATTTGCGGCGATTGCGGCGCCTGCGCGGCGGCCTGCCCCTTTGGCGCCATCCATCTCGATCAGCGGAAAACTGAGGATCTGGCTGGTTGCAAAATGGAAGTTGCGACGATTGACTGGGGCCTTTGCGCGTCGTGTCCGAACGGCGCCTTTCTGGCCGGCGGACGCGGCAAGGAGCCGGATCGCATCGCCGCGGCCTGCGGTCGCATGTGTCTGGTGCGTCTGGAGGAAGCCAAAAAGTTGCAGAACACCTTTGAGAACAAGTTCCGTACCCGTGAACCGTGGCAACTGGATGCCTTCAAGCGTCCAGTTAACGCCGAGGGGCAGCCGATCACCGTGGGATGTGATCGCGTCACGCAAGGGCTTGCTCTGAAGGACGAGCATGCATCGGGCCAAATTTTCGCCAAGTAGGAGGTCGAGCACATGAGCAAACTGACTTCCCAGATGATCAAGGATTTTGCGGCCTCACTGGGGTGGCCCTGCATCGTGGGTGTTGCAAACATCGAGCGTTTTAAGGATGCGCCGGTGAAGATGCACCCGTTGAATATCTTTCCCGAGTGCAAATCCGTGATCTCCGTGATATCGCCCTTTCCGCGCGGTACGTATCGCGGGATCACAGAGGGTACGCACTGGCCCAACTACACGTATTACTCCTACAACCGACTCAACAACCTCTTCCGTCCGCGCGTGACCTATGCGCTGTCGTGCATGATCGAGGACCACGGTTGGGAAGCGGTGCCGGTCTATCCCGGCGTGCCCGAGCGCAGCGGACAGTTCGCGCCTGTCGCGCCTGGCCGTCCGCCGCGCGAAATCAACCTGAACGTGCGCATCGCCGCGCTGGCCTGCGGTCTGGGGGAGATTGGCTGGTCCAAGGTCTTCATCACGAAGAAATGGGGGCCGCGTGTGCGCATCGGCAACATTCTCACCGATGCGGTGTTAGAACCCGATCCGCTCATCAAGCCCGGCACGCTCTGCAACCGCTGCATGCGTTGCGTGAAAGACTGTCCGGGCAATGCGATTCCGAAACCGGGAGATCGGAAGCCGATTACGATCAAGATCGATGATCAGGAGTACCAGTGGGGCGATGTCCTGATGGGCCGTTGCACGCTGACGCACCATGGACTCAACCGCGAAGCCTCGCCGTTCATGGCTAAGGATCTGCCGACCGTGGATCTGAATGTGCGCGAAAGCAAGGCATCGGAGGAATTGGCCTATCGCATGGCCTACACCATGGCGACCGGTACCTGGGTCGGTTCGGAAGAGTATCCGCACGGTCACATCGTGGATTTCTACCATCAGATCCTCTCGCACATCGGCTACTTTGCCGTGTGCGGCGCAAAGGGCTGCATTCGCGGATGTATGGATACGTTGGAAAAGGGCAAGCGCATCGAACAGAGCCATTTCCAGACGCCGGTCTGGCCGCGTGAGCAGTGGAAGCTGCCCGATGCCTGCCACGATTGCTCCAAGGGGATTGCCGAAGGCGAAAGCGCGGCTCTCTTCCATACGCCGGATACCCATGCGGGGCAATGGACATAAAACTGTGCGCAGAGCGTGCACGATTTTGAACCATGAAACACATGAACCTTCATGAAAGGGAGAGGTCACGCGGAGATCGCGGAGGAATGAGATGCTTGGCGGGGGTTGCGTGAAAAAAAAGAAGAAGGGGGTGCTGCGTCATTTTTCTTGG
>CAZMLC010000024.1:27061-33515 GCA_964567125.1 uncultured Akkermansia sp. | reverse complement strand
GGATTGGTTGATGTCACGAGAATCGTTTCATACGGGGAGAGCGTGATGTTGGTCGGGAAGGCATAGGTCACGCCCGAGAGGCGCCACGTGTTTGTCGGCGCGGCCACATCGAAGAGCGGTACGTTGGTTGCGGTCAGGTTGCGCAATTCAATGTACTCCGCGAGGTCGTCTTTCGGATCGGGCATGAATTCCGCGATGGCGACCGCCGGTGCGCGCGGCAGCGCATTGGAGGCGCCCGGCGTTGGCGTGGAAAGGGCGGTCAGGACGCGTTCGCCGGTGGAGATGAAATAGTCGCCCACGGTTTCGCCGCGCGGCGTGGCAGGCACATCGAGCTGATCGTGGAATCGGAGGATCGTTTCACCGTCGTATTCCGTGAGCAGAATGGTTTCGCCGTATTCGCTGATGCCGAAGCCGCCTTCAAAGGGATTAAAGGTGAAGAAGCCGCCGGGCAGAATGGTTGCGGCGGCCGAAAGGGCCAGACGGCGCGGATTACTGATGGTGTCGCTGATGTAGAACTGATTGAGCGAGCGTGCTTCCGCAGTCGGGTTGTGCAGCTCAATCCAATCGGAGTAATCGGTTACGCCGTGGGCCAGAACTTCCGAGATCCGTAGCAGGTGCGCAGTTGATTCAAGCCGGCCCGGCGAACCGCGATAGGCGGAACTGGGCTGCCAGAACACCTCGCGGTTCAGTGCGATGGCACGGTCGGAGGCTGAGCGCGGTAACTGTTCCGGTGCGCGTAGCTCCAGCGAGCTGCCATAGCCGGCTGCGCGCGGCGCCCATTCAGCGGAATAGCTCTGTGCAAGAATGGTCTCGCCGTTGGCGGCGATGAGGGTCACGGTATCGTTGGTTGTGAGGAACCCGTTGATCCACGATCCGGCGACCGCGATGCCGGGATAGAAGGTGGGCAGGCTTTCATCCTGATAGCGCGAGGCGAATTCGTCGCGGTGCGCGGCGACGATGATGGTTTTACCTTGCGCTAAAACGGTTTCCGCGGGGAAGGTGAACTGGATGGTCGACGCACTGAGCTGAACGCCGGTCAGATCGAGGGGGTCGAGTCCGACATTGAGCAGTTCGATGAACTGTTCATAGTTGCGGCCTTCCGGGGGTTGGAAATAAATTTCCGAGATCACCAGCTGCGTGGGTTTGGTGGGCTGGACAATAGGACCGTTGACGCGCCACGAGGATTCCTTGCGCATAGCGCTGAGCGGGCAGGTGGGGTCGATCAATTCCAGCCAGCGGCCGGTGTTATCGGCTGCGCCGGAGAGCCACGTGTTTGTATAACTCAGCGCGTAGAGGAATTCGCCGTTGGGCGCGTAGAAATCAATCGAATGAAGTCCATTGCGCGAGAGGTTGCCGCTGTCCCAGCTCTTGCGGTCGCGGCCGGAATCATTCGGTGTCATGTTGAGTGGATAGCGCACATCAAACGCCTCTTTCTTTTTGCAGACCAGATAGCGGCCCCCAGGAGGAAGATCGATTGACTTGAAAACGCAGGCAATGTCGTTCGTCATGATGTATCCCGCGAGATTCATGGGTTTGTCGCCGGTGTTGGTCAGCTCCAACCAGGCGTAGTCATCGCGGGTGTAGGTCGGGAGGAACGCCTGTTCAACGGCCGTAGGATCGCGCGGGGCGAACATCAGGCGCGTTACGCGGATCACGCTGTAATCGGTGCCATAGGGCGATTCGATTGCACCGCCGTTTTCGCTGGCGATCAATGGCGGTTCGTTCGCGGAACTTAAGACCCAGTTCGCCTCTGTGCTCCAGACCGAGGCATCGGCATAGAGATCCGCCATGTTCCACCAGCGGCCTGTATTTTTTGCACCGCTGGTGCCGCCGAGCCAGGTATCGCCGTCGTAGGCGAAATCCTGAATGATGGCGCCGGAAGGATCTTTGAGCGTGAACCGCTTCGAGGGGTCGGTGAGGCTGCCGCTGCGCGCGATATTACCGCTGGTCCACGTCACGACGGCTTGCGTGTTGCTCGGATAGCGGGCGCGGAAGGAGTTGAAATGCTTCACGACAAAGAGTCGGCCGAGCGGTGGCAGCGTGATGCCGGAGAAGGTGCTGCTCGCTGCTTTGATGTTGTTTGTTAATGTGACGCCGGTCAGGTCGAGTGTTTTATCGCCGGTGTTGCAGAGTTCGATCCAGGCATAGTAATCGCGGGCATCCTTGGTTGACGCTGGGATGCCGCCTGCAGCCGCTTCCGCTTCGTTCGGGGTCTGCGGCGCATACATGACTTTGGAGATGCGGAGCACGGAATAGTCGGGGGTTTCCTCCGGATTTTCCGGTGCTTCGGCTGTGGCGCTGAAAGCGATGGAGGCATATTCGCTCCAATTGGTTGCGCTGAAACTGCGCGCGCCGACCGCATGCGAACCGAGCGCTGTCATGTTGGCGATATAGAGGTTGGCATTGGTTGCCGCCGCGCCATCTGTTTTCAGGTCGAGATCGAAATAGAGGTCGCTGCTGGTTGAATGGATCTGATGGATCTCGACCGCCACGAGATTTTCGCCGGAGCGCAAGAGTGAAGGATCGAGTACCTGCGTCACATAGGTGGTCTGGTTGGTGCCAGACTTCGCGGTCGAGGCAAATGTTGAATACGTGACGGCCGTGTTCGGCATGTTGTGCCGCAAGGCCTCCACGCCGTTGATGTAGAGCACCGCGCCGTCGTCGCAGAGCAGCGAGGTCGAGAGGTTGGGGGCCTGATCAAGGGAGGGTAGCGTGAATTTTTTGCGGAAGTAGGTGGTGTTGACCAGCGGGCCGCTGGTACCTGAAACATAGTGCCGGGTTACCGTGGAAACCGGATTGGTCGGCGTCCCTCCGGCATGGCCGAAGATCGCCGGACCCGCTGCCCATACGCTATCGTTATAGGCGAGGTCATTCCACGCAACCGCTTGATTGGTCGGCATGGAACCCTGATCGAAATAGCGCCAAGTGCTGCCGCGTGCGATGAAGGTTTGCGCGGCGACGAAGCCGGCTTGATTCGTGCAGGCGCGCGCCGCGAGACTCAGCGAGCCATCGGGCAGCAGCGGATCGCTGCCGTTGAGCGTGTAGTAGAAGGCGTTGGTCGCGACGACCTGTACCGCGGTGCCGTACGGGAGTATGCTGCCGACAGGGAACTTCTGCGGCGCATCGATTCGGGAGAACCATCCGCGTGCGCGGAAGTGGTCGATCACGTAATCATTGCGGCGCATCAGACAGTTCGTGATGATCCAGGAACAGGCGTTCAGCCAGTCCTGGCGCTTCTTGCTCGTGGTGCCGGTACCTTTACCCCAGCGTGCCGACTCGGCACAGACGGCATCATCGATTTCAGTCATGCGGCTTCTGAAGCGCAGCACCGCATTGTTCGTGGAGAGTGCGCCGTCGTTAAAGAAGTACTTTTGCGTCAGCTGCGCGAATGTTTTGCGGTAGTCGGGGTTATACATCAGCGCCTGATGCAGCGTTGCGGGATTGAAGGAGCCCTGCGCGGTCCAGGGAACGCCGCTGGTCGTACCTGTGCCGGTTCCGAAATGGGCGATATTGCCGTTCGGGATAACGTACGGCGCACGATTGATCAGCGACCATTCGCAATCGTGGCAGAACCATTTGTAGCCATCCGAATTCACGGCATTGAACATGGCCACCATGTTGTTGGGGCCTGTATTTCCACCTACGATCGGAGAGTCCGTATCCATGGTGGCCTGCATGACGAGGAAACGGCAGATCAGGTTGGTGGTATCCACATAGACCGGGTAGGCCGGATTGCGCGTGCCATCGGGATTCAAGCCGCGCAGACGGTTATAGGTCACCGGATTGCCATAGTTGGCCGTGGCGGCATTTTGATTGATGGCGAGATCCCACAAGGAGATCCAGCTGTCCTTGGTGCCGTCATCGGCCTCCAGCGAACCGCTGCTTAGCTTGATCGCATCGTAATGCGTGGGATCCGTGTCCTTGAAGTAGGAGGCGGCATATTCGGCATCGGCGCGTTCCTGGGTCTGATAGAGGCCCCAGTAGGTGCCGTTGATGTAGATGTGGTAGTAGCGGCTGCGCGTGTAAGGTTGACCCATATCGCGCTGGGCATCGCGCGAATAGACATCGTTGATGAACGTTTCGTTGGCATCGGCGCTCTGCGCCCAGGAGTGGTTTTGCGAGCAGCGCAAATCGACCTTATCGAAGCTGCTGGCGCCTTCGTCGCCGAAGAGCGGGAAATTCAGTTTCCCGGCACCGTACTCCGAACGGAAAAAGAGGCGTAAGGAATATTTCGGGTAACGCGGGTCGCGGCTATAGGCACCGCGGATACGGATGCCGGCATTGATCTGGAACTCCTTGGTATTGCCGTGGACAGGATCGATGAGTTCGAGCGAGATGGGGCGTTCCCAGCCTCTGCCGCGATTGCGCGAATAGAGGTAAATGCCCGTGTATTCGTCAAAGAGATTGGAGAGGTCGGTGACGATCGAGAGCGTGGGGATATCATTTGTAAAGGTCTTGCGCACGCGCGGACCGTCCGTACCATTCACAATGACGGGATCCATACCGTAGCGGATGCAGTTGGTGTATGCACCATTGCCGGTCACGGTATTGTTCGTCGGGAACCCTGGCGGAGGATTGGTGTTTTGGACCAGAATATCGTTCAGGAAGAGGTAGCTTACGGTCGTGACATTCTGGAAGGCGGTCTGGGGGTCGACAATGCAGGCGCGGACAACCGCAGTTGAGACAATGTTGATCGGGCTGGTATAGGGCGTGCCGGTCAGGAGCGTCGGTTCTTTGCCGTTGAGCGTGTAATAGATCGTATTGGTTGAGCCGGGGCACGTGAGTTCCAATTGAAAGGGGCCTTGCTTGTAGCCGCGCGGAGCGCTGAAGAGAATCTCCGGTGTCGGTGCGGTGCATCCCTCCGCATTGACTTTTTGCGGCGTGGGCTGTTTGAAATAGAAGGGATAGAGGATGCCGGTTGCGTGCGTCAGTTTTGCTTGCAGGAAAAAGTCGCCGTTCGCCGCGGCATTGTTGAGGCCGGACAGGGTGAGGGTATTGGTGCCGAGCGTCAGGAGTGCGCGCGGTACGGGAATATTGACCCAGGTCAGGATATCGCTGATCGGCCGCGTTGCAGTGGCCGTGCTATTCCAGGCGAGGGAGGTGGGCGCGTTTGAAGAGAGGACGGTCTGGCCATTGAGGGTCGCGACAACGCCATCGCTGAAACGTACGGCAAGCATGACGGTGTCGTTGGTTTCCGGCAGCTGGTTGACGTCGAAATCGTAGCGCGTGTCCACGCGCGCGTTCGTCCCCTTCATGGTCGACGTCACATTGGTCGTGATGAAGGAACCAAAGGCGCCGAGGTGCTGGACCGGGGAGTTGGTCGCACCGACCAAGGTGAAGACGGAGGTGCTCCAGTTATCTTCATCGCCCTTGGCCACGGCGAATTCAAGGCCAGCACCGCCGCCACCTTGGAACATGATCAGGTTGATGGCATAGGCTCCGGCTACGGGGAAATTGAAAACAGTATGTGTGGGACCGAGGCCGCGACCATTGGGGAATTCGGCGGTATAATTGACGCCTTGTCCGGATATTTTGAGCCGGAAGCCATCGTCGCTGGCGACAGAGAAGGTCCAGAGACCCGGTTCAGGAATGTAGATGCCGCCCTCCGCGGTCAGGACAAAGTTGGCGATCGCGGTGTTGAACGGCTGGCTGGGAAAGGTCATATCGTTGTCAAAGATGCCGAGCGTTCCGGTTGCATGGTAGTTGAGGACAGCCGCATTGGTGACGATCGGATAGGCGGCTGCCGCGCTCCACTTCGTGGAGTCCGCGACCCAGGCCTGTGCCGTGTCGATGTTGCCGGGAGAGCTTTTCATCACATAATATTTGACGGTGAAAACGCTCTTCGTCTCCACAAAACCCAGGGCGCCTGACGCGGTATTGGTGGGGGCTGTGCCGGTTGCATTGGGGATCGTGAAGCTCAGGGGGTCATCTTCCTGGACAAGCGGAGTGAGTTGCGGCGCGGGACCATACGAGATATCCTGCCTTTGTTGCGGAATCTCGAGGAAATCTTCGATGGTTACGCCATCGGGGTGGACGAGAAACAGAGACTCCCCGCTCTTTGAGAGGTTGAAATTCGCATGGAGTTGTCCGGCAATCAGCGCATTGGTGGCGCTATCCGCGAACACGATCAGATAGCTGTTTGCCTCAAGGAGCGTGTTGGTCGGAAACCGCCATTGCTTTAATGCGTTGCTGCTGTCCGCCAGGAACCAGCCGGAAAGATTCGTGGAAACCGCGCTGTCATTGTACAGTTCAATCCAGTCCGGGGCGCTGTCATCTGCAGCGAGCAGGCTGGAACTGTTGTCGGCGCAGACTTCGTTGATGCGGATGTGCGCATGTACAGTGAATGGCTGGCTGAGGAGCAGAATCAATGCAATCATCAGCCACGACGAAAACCGCGCAGGGATACTCATAAAAATCTTTCCTTATTACTGCAAACAACAACCCCAATAACAAT
>CAZMLC010000024.1:6822-26961 GCA_964567125.1 uncultured Akkermansia sp. | reverse complement strand
AACAATCTCCGTTAGCGGAGGTGAATAACCGTGCCGCGCGCAATGGCAAGAGTCATGGTGTTCCCATCGCGTTCCAGCCTCCATCCCTTGGGCAATTGGGGTGACAGCGTGGCCGAACCTGTGATGCCGCCTGTGGTACGGATCAAGGTATAGATCTGCGCACGCACCAGCGCCTCAGGGTTATTGATGTGGATGGTCAGGCCGGAGAGGTTGAGCATGCCGGTGACATCCAGCAGGTCGCCGAGATCCGCGGTATAGCGCGCCCCCGCGACGAAGCTGACGTCTGAAAGGGCAAGCGTCCCGACCACACCGTCACCTGCTGGACTCAGCACGGCGCTGGCGGAGAGCGTCCCGTTCGAGATCGTGCCCTGTCCTGTGATGGAGTGGATCGTCTGCGTGCTGGCATTGAGGTCGAGCACCGCACCCTGCGCGAGCGCGATGTCCGCATCCGCGAGGAGGTGCCCGGCATCTTCAGCCGACGTTACCGGACGCACGAAAACGTAGAGGTTGCGTACGTCATAATTCGCCGCGTTGTAGGTGAAGGTATAATCCAGATCGTTATTGGAGGTCGGGCTCGGATTATTACCGATACCCAGACCGAGCACGTTGCCTGCACTGCCGCAGTGCGAGATGGCGATCAGCGTCTGCTTCGCGCCCCAGTTGTGGATCTGGAAGCAGCCGTGGCCGATGCCCGTGTTGCCGCCGATATCATCGTCAAAGTCGTAGGCTGATGAACTGCCGCCGAGACCGAGCTTGGTGCCTTGCGCGTAGTTAGAAGGCCAGATTTCCAGGTTGCCCGTATCCGCACCCGTCACTTCCGTGATGTTGGAGGAGTTGGAGCGGACATCCATGCCAAAGACCTTCTGCTGCCAGACCACGGTTGCGCCATTGCGGTTCGGGTAACCGAGTTTCGTCCGATCCTGCGTGTGGGCATTGAAGGAGACCCAGATCCAGGTCGAGGTGGATTCACCTGGCTTCCTGAGTTCATAGAAATAGGCCACGCGGTCAAAGGGTGCCGTCGCGGCGGAGTTGTCCACGGCGTAGGCTGTGCCGTTGTATGCGGCGGCGGCCGTGGTATCAACCGGTGAATAATAGACCGTGTCATATCCATTAGCCAGTGTTCCGACCTTGGCGCGGATATCCGCAGGCACCGGCGCTGTGCCAATGGCATCGACGATGCGCAAGGTTCCTGCATTGACCTGCACAACAGGAGCGGTGTTCGGCGCAACGTCGCGGGTGAGAATGTAGAGTTCGCGTACCGTGTAGTCAGTGGCATTCTCTGTAAAGGTCCAGTCGAGATTGTTCACGTCGTTGGGCTTGTTGCCAATACCGATGCAGGGCTTGTAGTTGGTTTTACCGAAGTGGTTGATCGCGAAAAGGGTTTGGTTAAGGCCGAAGTTATGCACTTGGAAACATCCATACCCTGATGTGTTTCCATTAAAGGTGCCGTCCGAACCGCTGTTCACATCGTCAAAGTCGTAAATATTTCCGTCGCCAGAGTATCCACGGTCAAACGCCGTGGACGAAGGCAAGGCATTGTTATAGTCGTTCGGATACCATTCGATGTTGCCGGTTGAGACATCGTCAACGGAGGTAACATTCGCATTGGCGCTCGCGCGGACCGTGAGGTGGTTGATACGGCGCTGGAAGCACATCCGTTTCGCGGTAATCGGCAGTGCCAGTTTCGAACGATCCGTGAAGGGCGGTTCAAAAGAGGCCCAGACCCACTGGCGGCCATAGGTCGGATGTTCGAGCGCCATGACGTATGCCACGCGATCGAAGCGGTTGGAACTTCCAAGATTCTTAACGCTCCAGAAGGTGTCGTCCAAGATGGTGTCCGAGAGCACTGGGATCGTGCCTGCATAGATCACCGAGAATCCTTTGGCGATAGCGCCCACGCCGGCTGCCACATCTGCAGGAAGCGACGGCACTACCGTCGAAACAGGTGTGAAGGTGATTCCCAGTTCGTCGTACGGATTGTTGACGGTGAAGATCGAGCCATCACCCGGGTCTGTGACGAATTCGCAATAGTTGGTATTGGCTTCGTCGCGTCCGCGGCGATCAATGCCCCATGCGGGGCGGGTACCATCGCCCTTGGTCCAATAGCCGCCGACACCGCCGCCACCTTGTCCCGCGCGGATCTCAATGGCGTGCGGTCCGGGCGAGAGCGTGAGGGTGCAGTGCGTAGCTGCATTCGCGGTTGTCCGGTTGGGCAGGATCGTCGCGAAGCCCTTGTTGAGGATCACATTGCCGTCAAGATACATGAGGAAGGTGTCGTCCATATTCTGCATGAAGGTCCAGGTGACATTCGTCGGATCGCTGTTCCAGATGTATCCGGTATACACATAGACGGAGTTGTCCGGCCACCAGGCGTTGTTGAGCATCGCACCACCGTTTTGGGAGCTTGCATTGCCGAACAGCGCACGCGTCGAGAGCTGGATGACGGGACCATAGGCTGCGGTCTCCAGGCCGTTGGTGCTGGTTGATGACCCATTCAGACGATATTCGCGCAAGCCGGGAATCTTGGCTTTGCGGATCGCCGTCGCCAACTCTTCCGCATGCGGTTTTACGCGGGTTGAAAGGTCGAACGTGCCATCGCCCTCCTTGACCAAGGAAGAGGTTGTCAGCGCACCGCTGATCAGCGTTCCTGAGCCTGAGATGCGCGTGGCATGGTTGGTGTGGGTGTACCCGTTCAGCGACAGCGTGCCGCCGGCAAATACGAGGTCAGAGCCTGCAGGCAGGGAATTGCTGCTGGCAGGGATGAGCGTCCCGCCTGCGATGACCGTCGGACCGCGGTAGGTGTTGGTCGCCGTGAGCGTCAGCGTACCCGCGCCGGTCTTGGTCAGGCCGCCGTCCTTCGCTGCCGGCACGCAGAGCGTGACGCCGCGGATGGACGCGGAAGAGATCGGCCCGCCACCGTTGAGCGTCGCGGTCGGAATACTGGTGTAGCCTGTGCCCGGGGAGAGCATGCGGATGCTGGTCACCGCGCCGTTATTGATCACGGCTTCGGCGACTGCGCCTGTGCCGCCACCGCCGGTGATGAGGACTGCGGGCGGCGCGATATAGCCGGAACCCTGCGCGTTGAGTTCGATAAAGCCGACACCGTTGCCTGCCGGTTGGAGCGGCAGATCCAACGATGCGGTGATGCCGGACGGCGTATCAATCACTGCGCCGCCGGAATGGACCGTGAGCAGGGTCGGCGCATTGTTGACGGCCGTCCGAATCGCAGAGCCGGTTTCGCGTATGGAGAGGGTGCCGCCATCAAAGTTGATTGCAGCCTGAGCCGTGTTGTTCGCTGCGTTGTTGCCGCCTTTCTGGAGATATTTCGTGTCAAGGATGCCGCCCTTGAGGGTAACGACGGCAAGCGGGGAGCCGTTGCGGTTGGCCAGTATGATGGCATTGGCTGAGACGCGGCTGTTTTCTTCCAAAGTAAGGAACCCGTAGCCGTTGTTGTAGGAGTTGACATCTGTCCACGTGCCGAGTTCGAGATTCCCGACTCCGGTATCGATGGTGCCGTTGCCGGAGAGGAAGAAGTGACCATAGCCTGCGCGCGTTCCGAGGGTTCCGCCATAGTAGGCCGCGGGATTGTCCCCGCCCGCTCCTTGCGCGGGGGTGGCTCCTGAATTCTGGATAACATGGCCTTCGCCCTTGATGCGGAGTGTGCCGTAGGCGCCGTTATTGTGCGAGAGCTGGGTATAGCCCTTGTTGGTCAGCGCGCCGCCGGAAATTTCATAATAACCAAAGCCGGATTCGCCGATGCGTCCATCCGCAGCGGATCCTCCAGTGTTGAGGAAGACGCCGCCTGTCTGGTAAACCGCTCCGGCAGAGCCGCCATCGCGTCCGACGTGCAGACGACCTTTGACAAACGCAGTGTCGCTGAGGGTCAGGATGCCGCGCGAGGAGCCAAACGTCCCGACGCCGATGAGCGGCTGTGCGCGATTGTAGCCGAAATCCGTCGTCTCAATCGCGGTCGATCCCGTGAGCGGAAGGATGCCGCAGGACGCGGTCCAGTTGTCATAACCGACCTGTACGCTGTTGTTTTCGAGATTGAAAGAACGGCCTGTCATGCCGTTGATGTTGAGCGTACCATCGTGCACGCGGATCGCTCCGGGCGCGGACCAGCTGCCTGTCAGCGTGAGGGCATACGGTCCGACTTTTGCAAGGCCTGCGGCAGGCCAATCCGCGGTGTAGGTGAGATCGGCCGTGGTGTCAATGCCGAGGAAGGCTGAACGCGATTGGAAGGCGCCGGATGCGGCGAGCGCTTCGATTTGCGCCAGCGACCAGCCATCGGCGGCATTGCGCACGACGAATTCACCGGTTCCCGAGACCGATAACGCAGCAGGCGCTGTCGGGGTCGATCCCGGCGCATAGGCATAGAGGCTGCCGTTGATGACGCTGATGGCACCCGTAAAGGTGTTTGCGGTGTTGAGTAGATAGGTGAACCCACCGTAGGCTTTGCGCAGTCCGCCTTCGCCCGTGATCTGGCCCATGATGGTATTGTGCCCATACCCTGTGGAGCCATCGAGGATCGCCTGACCGCCCGTAAGTGTTACAGGACCTAGCCAGGTGTTGTGATTGGTATTGCCTGAACGGATGGAGAGGCGCGCGCCATCGGCGAGCGCAAGCGTCCAGTTGATGGGCTGAACGAGGTTGTATAAGTCAAAGATCGCATCGGTGGCAACCGTGACGGTGTTCGTGAAAGAACCACCGAGGTCAGTGTAGCTTTCCAGACCCAGGACACCGCCTTGGACTGTGATATCCGTGTCGGGCGTGACGCCCTGTATGCGCGGCGAGGTCAGAATCATGGAGCTGGTTCCGACTTTGCTGAGGCTGTGGCCACCGAAATCGAGTGTCCCATTGCGGATATCATAGCGTCCGCGCTGTCCGTTGTAGGGCAGATAGAGCGGTGCGGTACCGCCAACCGCCGCATCATCCGCGAGGATGATTGACGAAAAGGCGTTGAACTGCTGCGCATCGTAGTCGTAGCGCAGTGCGCCGAGCCCATCGGGACCGTTGCCGGCAATGGCGATTGTCTGGGGAAGGACGATGCTGTTATTGACTGTCTGCCCGATGGCCAGCGCGCCGCCGGACGCGACCGTTACGTTGGGCAGAACTGAAGCGCCGAGCGACTGGGAATGCGCGACTTCGAGGATTCCGTTCGAGATGACCGTTGCGCCGGCGAGTCCAATATTCGCGGTGTTGAGAATGACGCGGCCTGCACCATTGAGGGTCAGTGTATTTCCAGAGACTGGACCGTTAAACGCCTGCGTGACCGTTGCCGCAGGGGCCAGCGTGACGGGCGCATCGAGACGGACAGGGCCTGTGAGCGAAATAGGACCTGAAAGCGTTATCGGGTCTGTTCCCGTCGCGGTGAGTGCGGTCGGCGCGCCGTTATCCGCAAGGGCTGCGGAAATAGCGAGCGGGCCGGAAAGAACGAGGCTGCCCGAGCTCGGCGGCGTTCCTGAAGCGGGTGCAAGTTGTTCGTTCGCGAGACCAAAACAGCCGCTGATTCCCGAAATCGAGGTGGCCGCGATCTTGAACGTACCGCTGGCCGGGGCCATGTAGCGATAGACCAGCGCATTCGCCGAATTGGGTTGGGTGGCGTAAATGAGCGAAGCATCGGGTAATGAAGCGGATGCCGAGTAGAACTGGAAAAGGGTGCGACGCTCCTGCGTGTTGGGCGGACCGTCCCAGGCACGGAAATAGAGCGAGACTTCGTAAATAGCGCCTGGAGTCAGACCTGTAAGTACGCCCGTCCAGTTACCATTGTTGTAATTCATGTCGCGCAAAAGCCGCAACAGTCCGGAGCAGGTCTCCGACGGCAGATCGTTTGTCCAAGTGTTGAAATTGTCGTAACCGTTACCGTTCGGGAATCCAGAGTAACCGGTCCCTGTGCCGGTCGACGCGCCTTGCGTGAAGGCCACGCCGTTGATCGTTGCGGGCGACTGATTGCCGAAGTCAAGCAGGTGGGAATAGGTCTTGGATGTTGAAAGACCGGTGGCTGCGTCGGAGGTCAGCGGAACGATGGAGATGGTGCGCAGGCCTGCATAATCACTGTTGGCTGGGGCGCCGGACGCGGTCAGCGTGCCATTGATCACCGTGAGCGACGATGGCGTGGCGTTGAGATAGTCGAGCGCGAGGATACCGCCACCGAGATCCAACGTAGCTGGGGATGCGGCCGTATAGTTGAACTGCCCAAGCGTTGTCAGCGACTGGGCAATCGCGAACGAGGTCGCGGGTGCGGTGTCAGCGGTCGCGGCAGAGCCAGCGGCATTGGGGAGCGTATCCCCGCTGAGGGCAACCGGGGAAAGCGTGCGCGGCGCGAGTCCGGTGGACGCGCTGTAGGTCGCGGGTCCGCCATTGAGGATGATTCCGTTTACAGGGCCATCGCTCAAGCCGTTAATAAAAATGCGATTCGCCGCAGTGCCAGCGGAGGGTGCGCGGATTGTGAGCACGTTAGCGTTCAGGGAGAGTGAGGATAAGGTGACCGATGATGCGGTTGCCGCGGGAATGGTCAGTGCCGAGGAGTCTGTGAGCGTGACAGCGGGAACGGAGGCGGAGTAGCTGCTTGCGCCTGTGGCATTGAGGGCGAGCGTACCGCCCGAGAGCGTCACACTGCCGGATCCGAGCGTTGCTCCCGTGTTCACGGCGAGCGTGCCACCTTCGATGAACGTTCCGCCGGTGTGGGTGTTGGCAGTGGTGAGCGTCAGGGTGCCTGGGCCTGTCTTTGCGAGGCCGCCTGAGCCGGAACGGATGCCGGAAAATACACTGTTTCCGGATGTTTCAAAGGCGAGCGTGCCTGCACCGGTGATAGGACCTGTGAGGGTAAGCAGGCCGCTACCCGCGTTTTCGACGATGGCGCGATCTTTATCAACAGTGAGCGTTTTATCCATCGAGCAATTCGAGTCGCTGGTGACGCGCAAGCGGGCATACACGCCGTTATCTTTCGGATTGGCGAAATTGAGATTCGCGCATGCGCCGAGCGGGTTGGGTGTGCTGTTCGGCGCAACGAAGGGGACTTGGATGCAGTTGCCGCGGTCAAGCGTGATGGCGCTGTCGATCTGGTTGTCGGGGTAGGTTAAAACCAGGGTGCCGCGGGTCCATCCGCCGTAGCCCTTGTTTAAGGTCGCAAGACCTGTCGGGCATTCGAGCCGGACCGAGATCGTATTGGGGTTGGCGCTCTGAACTGCGATGGCCGCCGGGGTATTGGCTTGCGCGTGGATGAGGCGCAAAACCGTGCCTTCGCCGCCGGAGATGGTAACGCCGGAGATGCCCAACTGCCAATCATTGCGGCAGAAGATATTGGTGGTCTGCGGAGCAAGGATGAGCTCGCTCGGGACGTAGCCGTTATCCTTCCACAGTTGCCCGATCGTGATAGGCCCCGTACAGATGACGGGTGCCGAACCACGGAGGTCGAAGCGGATATAGTTGACGTCGTTCGATTCGGTTCCGGTAGGGCGGCGGAGCGTGTTGAAGGTGACAGGTCCGTTGCCAAAGATATAGATGTTACGACTGGCGCTGTTGGTATAATTCACGGTGAGCATTTTCGACGGCTCATAGTTGTAAATATTCAGATTACCGCCTACGAGCAGTGTGGCTGGAATCGTCTGCGAATTGGCGGCCCCTGCGGGCAGTGTCACTGCGGCGTTATAGTTCGGGGGGGACAGCGCTAGCGTTTCATTCGGCAGGCCGATCGTATATGCGGCGGCATCTTGCGCAAAGGTGATACCTGCTGCCGTAGCGCGGCTGCCGAGGAAAATATTGGTTTTGTTATTTGCTGAACCAAAGAAGAAGGCGGTTTCCGCAGAGGTCGGGACCATGGTGCCGACCCAGTTGTTCGTTGTCGACCAAAGGGCGTCAGCTCCAAGGCCTGTCCATGCACGCATACCCGACAACGTGAACGTGCCGATTGCGCCGGACAGTGCGGTTGTAAAAGGCCCGCCGCGTGATGCAGGGATGAGATCGGTCACCGAGCCATTAAAAGAGAGGGTCGACGGGGTCGTTGCTGAGAGACCAGAAACCGTTAGTGTGACGGTGCGCGGATTGGCAGGAAGTATGGAAATGGAAGCGATTGTTCCTGTAGGCGAGAGCGCCCATGCCGCTGGGTTGGAAAGGGCCGGGGAAGCTGTGAAATCAATCGGCTTCGAGAATGTGATTGTGAGCGCGTTGGCTGTCGGCATCTTGACGGAGGCGACTGCGGGGGACAGTAAATCGCCATACGGCGTCACAATGTTGGTGATCGCAGGCAACCAGGCGGCTGCCATCTTGCCGTAGCCGGCGTTATTCGGATGGAGGTTGTCGTACATGTCCGTCCGCTCAAGGTAGGCGTGCATGTCGAGGAAATGGACGCGGCGACCAGCCTGCTGATGCGCGGTCACAACGCCTTCAACGTAGGGATTAAAATAAGTATTGATCAAAACATTCTGGGCGTCGGATTCACTGGGGCCCCGTTTCAGCAGGGTCGTGACGATAATGTGTGCATAGGGACGTGCTGTCGCAATGCGCAGAATGAGTGCATCCAGTTCATTGATGGTGCCCGGGAATTTCGGTGCGTCACCCGTGTCGTTGGTGCCGATATGCACGAGGACGACGTCGGGGTCATCGATCTGCGCGAGCCAACTCAGGATATTTTCGTAGAGGCCATTGCTGGTGTTTGAAACGTGCCATCCGCTATGCCCCTGATGGTTGATTTCCGGCCCCAGTCCGACGTGAGGCATTGTCGTCTGTGTGCCGATATAGTCGACCATGTATCCTGCATTGGTCAGCGCAACATAAAGCGGATAGCGGTATCCGCCGCCGATGCCATCCCTATTCGCACCATACGTAATGGAATCACCGAGCGGCATGATGCGCAGCGTCGGTGTTTGCGCGAACGCAGGGCACGCGAGAAAGAATAGGATCAACGTAGTAAGTAGCGTGCATCGAATAGCCGATAATACATTGACCCAACCACAATAATGCATATTCATAATAGACTCCTTTAAAACAACCCCAACAAAATCCGATACCAATATTGTGATTGACAATAACGGATTGTCGCCCTATTTGCAATCCGAAAAATAAACACGAAATAAATCAGGTTGCAAAAAGGCTTCTAAGTAGCTTAAAATACTCCCTCAATTCGATGCTGGAAGACACGTCTTGAGAATCAGGTCGTGTCTTTTGCGTCTTCGCTGTTTTACGGATTTTGAAAAAGAAAACGTTGTATGCCGACTCGGAAACAATCAGAAAATTTGCGTGTCCCGCCGCATAGCCTGGAGGCTGAACGCGGTGTCCTCGGTTCGATCCTGATGGATGTCAATGGCGGCAATCGTGTGGTCGACCTTTGCACAGAGAACGGCATCACGGGCGAATCATTTTTCATGGCTTCGCACAGCCTGCTCTACGATACGCTGCAGGAAATGGCGCGCGCCGGCGTTGCGATTGATCCGGTTATGCTGGTTGAACGCCTGAAGGCGCTGAATCGCTTTGAAGAGGTCGGCGGCCTGTCGGCGATCCAGTCGCTGATCGATGGCACGCCGACCTCCGCGCATGCCGAGTATTACATCAGTATTTTGCGGCATAAGCATCTGCTGCGTAAGATTATCAATTGTTCGCGCGATGCGGAGCGGCGCTGCTTTGAGGAGTCGGTCAGCCCCGATGTGGTCCTGGGCCAGGTGGAGCAGAACTTCCTCGGCCTGTCGGATAAGTCCGGCAGCGGAACGATGTCGTGGCCGCAGGCGGTCAACAACACCATGATCCACATCGAGAAGATGCTCTCGAGCGGTCGCGATGCGGTGCATGGTCTGCCGACGGGGTTCGCCAACCTCGATCACAAGTTGAAAGGCTTGCGCGGCGGGGAAATGATCGTTCTGGCTGCGCGTCCCTCCATGGGAAAGACCTCGCTGGCCATGAATATCGCCGAGTGCGTGGCCTGCGGCACAGATATCTACCATCGTCCCTTGAAATACGGTCACAACCGCCAACATCCGGTCATGGTCTTTTCGCTGGAAATGTCGACGGAGTCCCTGGCCATGCGTATGCTCTGCGGCTATGCGGAAGTGCCGGGCTTTCAGATTTCCGATGGTTATGGCAGCGAACGCAAGCACCATCAGGCGCTGACGCGCGCAGCGTCCGATCTGATCAAGGCGCCGATCTATGTCGATGATTCCGGCGGTTTGGATGTGATGGACCTGCGCGCCCGTGCGCGCCGCATGAAGAAGCGCTACAACATCGAGTTGATCGTGATCGACTATCTCCAGCTCTGCAACTGCCGCGAATTCGCCAAACAGGGCCGCCAGCTGGAAACGTCCCAGATCTCTGCGCAGGTTAAAGCGATGGCCAAGGAGCTGAATATCCCGGTGATCGTTCTGAGTCAGCTGAGCCGTGGACCCGAGCAACGTGGCGACAAGACGCATAAGCCGAAGCTTTCGGATCTGCGTGACTCCGGCGCGATTGAACAGGATGCGGACGTGGCCTTGCTGCTGCGCCGTCCGTGCAAAGCGCCGGGCGATCCCGAGGCGAACGATCTAACGCTGGCGATTGTCGATGTCGCCAAGCATCGTAACGGGCCGACGGGCGAGGTGCGCCTGAACTTTGATGGCGATACCACCCGCTTCAGCGATCGCGCGGACACAGGGGAAGGCATGACGGAAGGCTTTTCACCCGATCAGGGCGCAACGAGTTAAGGCGTGTGCCTGTACAAAAAAAAAGGACGTCGCGTTGCGCGGCGTCCTTTTTTTATGCGCATCCGGCTGTTAGAACGCGATGTGGGCTTTGGGAAGCGCCTCGCGGATGCGCGTGCGCTCAGCGTCTGAGAGCGGACAGCGGATCAGTGAAAGCACCTGCAGGGATTTCATTTTGCTGAGATCCGCCGGCAGTTTCGTCACGGTGCAGCCATCAAGATCAAGCTGACGCAACTTCGGCAGCTCGACGATCCATGCCGGCACGTCGCGCAGCGGATTGTTGCTGAGGCTCAGATCTTCTAGCTGGACAGCCTCCTTCAGCGATTCCGGCAACGTGGTCAGCTGGTTCCTGCGCAGATAGAGACGCTGCAGCTGGGCGAGCTTGCCGCATGCCGCCGGCAGTTCGGTCAGCGCGTTGTCGTTGAGCCGCAGCCAGCGCAGCTGCGTCAGGGTACACAGTTCGGCCGGCAAGCTCTTCAATGTGTTCTGGTCGAGATTGAGATAGGTCAGCTGCTTTAAATCGCTGATTTTCCCCGGCAAGGCGGAGAGCTGATTGCCGACATACCAAAGTTGTTTTAGCTGGGTCAGCGCAAAGACTTCAGCGGGGAAGGCGGCTTTACGGGTAAATGAGAGATCGAGCGATTCCAGCTGGGGAAGGGTTGTCAGGATCGTCAGGCCCTCCACTTGGGAATCGCGCAGCCAGAGCTCTTTGAGTTTAGGCATCTGCGCCAGTTCAGGCGCGAGCGCGCCAATGGACTGGCGGGCGAGAACCACGCGTTCAACCGAGGCCTTCAATTCCACCGCCTGGGTCAAATTGGTCGCTGTGACAGGACGATAGGGTGCTTCGCGGTGTTTAAAACAGCCTTGTCCCAGCAGGAGCGCTGCGCAGAGAGGAATCAGAAGCAACTTTTTCATGGCACGTCGGAAGAACAGGGGTTCTGAAACAGAACCGCTGGCAGAAAATCATTTCTGCCAGCGGTTACGAGCTTAATACTGGACAACAGCCAGGGGCTGTCCCTTGGTCACGGCGCTGCCGTGCTCAACGAGGAACGTAACCACCTTGAGCGGCTTATCGGCCTTGATCTGGTTGAAGAGCTTCATCGCTTCCACGATGCAGAGCGCGTCGCCAGCCTTGACCGCATCGCCTTCGTTGGCGAGGTTCGGCTTGCCAGGACCTGCGGAACGGTAGAACGTGCCGTTCAGCGGCGCATTGATCGTCGGGCCTGCGATAACCTCCTCCTTTTTCGCTTCCGGCGCTGCTGCTGCGGGTGCGGCAGCAGGCTTTTCGAGCGAGGCCAAGTCGATGGCGATAGCGGCAGGCGCAGCGCCTGCCACAAAACCGAGCCGGGCCGCGAGACCTGCCACGAGCTGGCCGATCTCCGCATGACGCAGAACGTGGTCGGCATGCGCGACAGCCGGTGCCGGCGCCACTTCAGGTGCGGTTTCGTGCTTCTTGGCGTGTTCGAGGTCAGCCGGGACCGGATCGCGCTGTTCAGCCGGTTTCGCGCGCCACTTGAAATAGCCGAGCGCGACTTCCGGGAACATGCAGTAGGAGATGATGTCCTCTTCCTTCTGGATCAGCTTCGGATCGAGCTGGGCCGCCGCATCGGCAAGGCCCGGCTTGAGCAAATCAGCCGGACGGCAGGTGATCGGCTTCTCGCCGTTGAGGATCTGCTTGGCGAGCTTCGGATTGACCGGCGCCGGGGAACGGCCGTAGAGGCCCTTGACGTAATCGCGGGTCTCCTGGGTGACCATCTCGTAGCGCTTGCCGGCCAACACGTTCAGCACGGCCTGCACGCCGACGATCTGGCTGGTCGGCGTGACGAGCGGAGGATAGCCCATGTCCGCGCGGGTCTTCGGCAATTCGTCCATCACGTCCTGGAGGCGGTCCAACGCGCCCTGCTGCTGGAGCTGGGAGCGGAGGTTCGAGATCATGCCGCCGGGAATATGGTGTTCCAGCACGCCGGCATCCACGAGTTCGCCGAGACCGGTCAAGGGTTCGCGACGCTTCTTGAGTGCACGGAAATACTCGTTTTCCTTGGCCACGAGGCTGTGATTGATGTTGGTGTCATACCCTTCGGCTTCGAGCATGGCGACCAGCGTCTCGGTCGGCGGCTGCGACGAAAAGCCTGACATGGTCGAGACGGCCGTGTCAATCGCACCCGCGCCGGCTTTGATGGCAGACATATACATGGCTGCGGCCATGCCGCTCGTCATGTGCGAGTGGACTTGAATCGGAACGGAGACGTTTTTCACCAGCGCGGTGATCAGCTCGGTCGCGGCCGCGGGCGTCATGATGCCCGCCATGTCCTTGATGCAGATCGAATCGACGCCCAGCGCCTCCTGTTCCTGCGCCAGCGCGACGAAATTCGCGATGGTGTGAACCGGGCTATAGGTGTAGCTGATGGTTCCTTGCGCGTGGCCGCCATATTTCTTGACGGATTTGATCGCCTTTTCGAGATTGCGGTTGTCGTTCAGGGCGTCGAAAATACGGAAGATATCCATGCCGTTTTCACAGGCCAGTGCGACGCAACGCTCCAGAATATCATCCGGATAATGCTTGTATCCCAGAACGTTCTGGCCGCGAAGCAGCATCTGCAGCGGCGTCTTTTTCGCGACAGACTTAATCTGGCGCAGCCGTTCCCACGGATTCTCGCGCAGGAAGCGCAGGCAGACGTCAAACGTTGCGCCGCCCCAGCATTCTAGGGAATAGTAGCCGGCGTTGTCGACGGCTTCCGCGATGGCCAGGATGTCATCGGTGCGCATGCGGGTCGCCCAGAGGGACTGGTGCGCATCGCGCAACGTGGTGTCGGTGATACGAACGCGTGGTTTTTGCTCAGAAACCGTAGCTGTATTCTTTGTCTGTTTAGCCATAAGCTGTTTTTCTCCAATATGAAAGACCTCTATTCTCTACATTTTTCGGAAAAATGTCACGCTCGATTTTAGAGGGTCGGGGAATATCTGCGCACGTGCGCGCCCGCGAGATCCATAAAAAACACGCGCGCCTTTCTTGACTTAAGGTAGCTAGAAGCGATAAGCTGATACCCTTAAAAATGAAGGGGAGAAACATGATGAATATGCGGTTTGTCGGCGTGATGGCGAGTGCGATGCTCGGTGTGGTCTCGGTGGAGGCTGCTGTGAGGGTACCGAAGATTTTTGGCGATAACATGGTGCTGCAATGCGAGCAGACGGTCCCCGTATGGGGCTGGGCCGATCCGAATGAAAAGGTGGTGGTCGAGTTCGCCGGCCAGCGCAAGGAGACGGTTGCCAAGGCTGATGGGACCTGGATGGTCAAGCTGGAACCCTTGAAGGCGACGGATAAACCAACTGTTTTTAAGGTGACGGGCGCGAATGAGGTTGTTTTTCAGAATGTCGTGGTGGGCGAGGTCTGGTTTGCTTCGGGCCAGTCGAATATGGAATGGGTCGTGCGTAATTGCGACAATGGTGAACAAGAGGTTGCCGCCGCGAACTTCCCGCTGATCCGCCATTTTAAGGCCCCCAAGAATTTCAAGCCTGACGTGCAGAGCGATGTGGATGCGAAGTGGGAGGTGACCACACCGGAAACGATTCCGTATCAGTCTGCCGTGGCCTATTTCTTCGGCCGTCGGATCCATCAGGCGTTGAAGGTCCCGGTCGGTCTGATTAACAGCTCGTGGGGCGGAACCCGCATTGAGCCGTGGACGCCGCCGTGCGGATTTGACGGGCTGTCTGCGCTGGAAGGCATCAAGCAGCGCGTGGAGACCGCTACGCCCGGCACGGCATTGCACCAGAAGACGCTAGCCGGGTACGTCGCGGCGATGAAGCAGTGGCTGGAGGAGGCTCAGGCTCGCTCCGCATCCGGCAAGCCCTTGCTGCAGGCGGCGCCCGAGTTTCCCCAGCATCTGATGTTCCCCATGACGCAAGGCAAGCATCAGGAGCCGACCGTCCTGTATAACGGCATGATGGCCGGTCTTGTGCCGTTCGCGATCAAGGGCGCGATCTGGTATCAGGGATGCTCGAACAATGGCGAAGGCATGCTTTATCTTGAGAAGACCAAAGCCTTGGTCAATGGCTGGCGCAAGGTCTGGGGCCAGGGCGATTTCCCCTATTATCTGGTGCAGTTGGCGCCCTATACCTACGGTGGAAATTCAAAGAGCCTGCCCGGGATCTGGGAGGCTCAGGCCGCGGTTCCCGCTGCGATTCCGAATACGGGCTATACCGTGATTAACGACATCGGCAACCTTAAAGATATCCATCCGCGGAACAAGCAGGATGTGGGCTTGCGCATGGCGAATCAGGCGCTGACCAAGACCTATCATGTGCCCGGCCTTGTCTGGTCCGGTCCGGTGTACAAGGCCTTCAGCGTGGAAGGCGCCACGATGCGCATCCAGTTCTCGGAGGCCGAGGGGCTGAAGACGCGCGATGGTAAGGCGCCCACGTGGTTTGAGCTGGCCGGACCGGATGGTCAGTTCCGCGACGCTCAGGTCGTGATCGAAGGCTCCACGGTGGTCCTGTCGCATCCGAGCATTTCTCAGCCGATCGCCGCGCGCTTTGCCTGGGATCAGATCGCTGAGCCGAACCTCGTCAATGCGGCCGGACTGCCGACCGGCGCGTTTCGCTGCGGCGAACTTCCTAAACTGGATGGCGTCTATGCCACGGAAGAGCTGAAGGGCTTCCGCAAGGTTTATGAAATCGATTTGCCGGCGCAATGTAACTTCAACCAGAATCCGCCGCAGTACAATGTGGATGAGAGCGCCCGCGCCGGGAGTTTTGCCCGCGTGGCCTACGTCTTGCAATTGGAAGATCAGGGCGGCAGCGTTCAATATATTGTGACGAGCATGGATGCCTTCACCCAGGATGCGAAAAAGCTGGGCATCCCTTACAGTAAGAGCGGCATCAAGCATCAGATGAAGGTGAACAACCTGACAGTGCGTTCAAATCTTGAGGGGCTGCCGGCGCTGACGAACAGCGATGGCGGAAATATCGAATTCTGGCCGGCGAATTACGGTACGCAAAGCGGTCTGGGGTTGCCGAATGCGAATAACCAGAAGTATGATTTCGATGATCAAACTTCCGGCGACAACGCAGGGTATGGGTGCATGCAGGTCCATGCGTGGAAGCATAAGACCGTGCTCTTCGCCTTCAATTCCTTTAACGGCGGGTCCATCTGCGACATCGGCATTGGTAACAATACCAAAGGCGAACACGCTGACTATACCTTTACGGGCAATGGCGGTCTTTATCGGACGCGCCGCTTAGCGGTGTTTGTTAAGTAGTGTGCGGATGCTTCACCAGGCCGGTACGATGCGCGGCGCGTACTGGCCTTTTTCGTTTAGCGCGGGAGTCAAAATGAAGGTCTATACAACGCTTCTGTTCGGGCTGTGTGCGATTGCAGGCAGCGTGTCGGCGAAGACGCTCGAGGTCGGACCGGATAAGACCTATCCATCGCTCGCATGCGCCGTGGCTGACGCCGCTCCTGGCGATACGATCTGCGTCTATCCTGCACCGCTCAGTACGGCGTATCAGCGTGTGGCGCTGCGCATTACCTGCTCCAATCTGACGCTGCGCGCCGTTGGAACTGTCGTGCTGGATGGCGAGGGCTTTGACTACTCCGGCCGCGGCGCGATTCCGCGCGCTATCGTCCAGTTTGAGCCCGGCGCGGATAACTGCACCTTGGAGGGCTTTACGCTCATGCATGCGCGCAACGGGAGTTCCAACGGCGCCGGGGTGCGCATCAATCAGGCCAACGGTATTACGATCCGCGACTGTACGATCCGCCACAACGACATGGGCATCATGAGCAACGGCAGCGTGGCGCTGCAGCGGGGCATGCGCCAGCTGATCGAGTCGTGTTCGATCACGGATAACGGGACGACGCAGGATCCCGGATTCAACCACAACCTGTATCTGGGCGGCGTGGATGTCACCGTCCGCCGCTGTGAGATCGCACGCGCAGTGACTGGACACAACCTCAAGAGTCGTGCGCATGTGACGATCGTTGAAGAGTGTTTCATTCACCATTCGGCCAACCGCGAAGTGGATATTGTCGATGAAGCGGGTAACACGGATATCCCGGGTAGCGACGCCATCCTGCGCAACAACCGGATCTGCAAAAGCAAGACGTGTACGGGCAACCGCGGCGTGATCCATTTCGGCAAGGACATGCGCGCCACGCGCACGGGAACGCTCACGCTCGAGGGCAATGCGATCGACACACCGTACAGCGCGCCGATCGTGCTTCTGAGCGCAGGCGAAAAGGTGGTTCTCACCAATAATCGCATCCGCGATTTGGGCGCTGGTCAGCGCGGTGTGGTCGTAGATGCCGCAGGTCGCACGATCGAATGCATCGATGCGGGTAATCGTCTGCCGGAAGCCTTTATTTTACAGGCGCCTTCGGCGGAGTGACATCTGGATGGGGAAGCGCGTTGGCGCGCGGAAAGAGACGCGTGAAGACTGCGGGCAGCGGGGCCTCGAAGCAGAGACGTTTGCCGGAATAGGGATGATCAAAGGCAAAGGATTGCGCATGAAGGCAGAGGCGTTCGCGCAGCGGATCGTTCTTGCCGTATTTGGGATCGCCCACGATGGGATGTCCCGCCTCTGAGAACTGCACGCGGATCTGGTTTTTCCGTCCCGTCAGCAGGTGGATGCGCAGCAGACTCTGCGTCGCATTTTCCGCGATGACTTCATATTCGGTTTGCGAAAGCTTACCGTCATCCGGATTGTCGACGGAATGGACGAATTGATCGTCGTTCTCCGCGAGGTAGCTGGTCAGGAGTCCCTTCTTCTCCTGCAGATGGCCGCAGACAATCGCGAAATAAATCTTCTCGTTGTTTTTCCAGTTGGCTTTCAGCGTCTCCTGCGCTTCCGGGGTCTTGGCGAAGATCATGACGCCGGAGGTCTCGCGGTCGAGGCGATGCACGAGGTAGGCCTGATTGCGCGAACGCGCGCACCCCTTGCGCAGGTAATTCGTGAGCACGGTTTCCGCGGTAAAGGATTCATCGCGGCGCGTAGGCGTGGAGAGCACGCCGGCCTCTTTACAGATGACGATCACATCGCGATCCTCGTGCAGGATTTCGATGCCACGCGGCCGATGTTTTCCGGATTTTTTTTTGCCAACAGTTGCCATATCTCAGTAGCATAACATATCCGCCTCCGCGCTGTCAGCTGGGGAGTGAAAAACGTGCGGACACCTCGGATGCGTTCCGTTTAACATTCGTGTTTCCTAAGGTGGGGACGCAAGGCAATCGCGCATCAGGGTAGTCCAGCAGGGTGTCTGACGCTGCGCTCGGCGATGGGGCAGAAGTAGAGAAGTCGTGTTAGTCTACTGAGTCTATTGAGTGTCAATAAGTTTAGAGCTTCGCGCAAGCTCCGTATTCCTAAACGCCTAACTCCCTACCTCCTAAACCCCTCACCCCTCAGTCAGCTCGATCGGCTGTCTGAACCTTAAAGGGGCGGCTTCACGAGGACGGACGACATACAAACGTCCCAGCTTCGAGGGTCAATCGGCGCACGTCCGTGGTACAACTGGCGCACGTCCGTGCCACGGATTTACCTCGTCCGTGCCCGGACTGGACCACGTTCGAGGCACAGTTGGGACAGCTTCGAGCGCGGATTGCGGCACGTTCGAGCAAAATAAAAAGGAGGGAAATGCCAACTACTGATTTTTCAGTGTCGTCGGGCTGCGGATCAAAACGCATCAGACGATCCAGTCGGATTCGACTAAAACGACACCCTCGGTTGCATCTGGAATCACGATGTCATTCGATCATGAAGTCCTTGAATAGGATGAAGGAGATGTGGCAGCCGTTTTGGAATGGAAATCAAATGTAGAATGTGGAACACCGACCCTGATTTACCTCGTTTCATTTCCGTTATGGCTAACGTCGCAGGTGACGGGAGCGGCCTATGGACGCGTACCGTCCACCTGTTGGTCCTACATCAGGTGTACTTCGTAGACACGACCACCCCTGTCCTGAAACTTGCCATCTTGCCTTTCCGTAAGCACGAGGGTTTGCGGTAGTGGCTCAGGTTGGCTCTTGTTCAAGCGCCCAAGGATAGGGACAACCAGCGTTTCCAATGCGGCAAGAATGGCCAATACCGCGACGAGTTTGAACATGCCTTTATCGTCCACCTCCCCGACAATCATGCCGGATATGACGCCGGCAAGGACTAGAATGGTGACGGTTGTCGCGCTCTGAATCCATAGGTGTGCCGGTCTAAGGCGAACGCTCAACAGGGCAAGTGTATGCGCACAGGCGATTGCGAGAACAGACAAGATAGCGGTTGTCTTCCAATAGCCTTCTGAGGGGACTTCCGACCAAACACCCGAGATCAGCATTGTTGCGCCAAGACCCGCCACCAGAATCCCGCCAAGACCGGGTAGCAGCGTCTTTGACCGTGCGGAGTATGCACAGCAGCACAGGGAGCAGATACTGGCGACGGCAATCACCGATGTTGTGGCGAGGACCTTGAGTTCGAACTCACCAAAACGACCAGAGAGAACGGAGCCGATAGCAAGCAAAGCGGTGACAGCGAGGAAACCGACAAACGAGTACAGCGACGCCTTTGTAAAATGATTTTTCGCAAGCGAGTTCCTTTGAGTGACGTCATCCGTGGGGTGATCGCCATCTGTGTGATGCTTCAACTCCAGGACTTTCGAAACATGATCGTCCATATATCACCTCTGGTTCCTGAAAAGGGTGACGAAGAAAAGCAGCAGTGCGATATCCTTAGCCATGACAACCAGTGACGGCAACTTGCTCTGGTAGACACCACGAAGGGCCTCATACGGAAGTGCAAAGGCGACCAAGGACCAGAGGAGTGATAACCCCAAACACACGAGAACGACGCTCGTTGCGGATTTCAGTGTCATTAGCTTTCTCCTTGTCTGTCGAACGTCAGTGCTCACCAACCACCGGAGCCGAAGGCGAATGGTGGTTGGGTGAGCGCTTGGTTATGCTCATACTTCACACTTGAAGATTTTTGGGATCATGGTTTGTGCTGCTTGAATGTCATCAGCATGAACATCGATAACGACGGTCTTGCTCAGGCCAAATCTTCCTCCTCTTAGGCCTTGTGTATCAGGCATGCTCTTGAAATGCCTTTCATCAACGCGGACTTCGAATCTCAGTCCCGCTTGTTCAAAGGCAGTCAAGAGTGCCTTTGCTTCATGCGCCGCATATGCCCCAATCGTCCGATAGTCTTTGTTCATTTTCGGCTCTTGCATAACAGTGTATTAGGCTGTACTCAATTGTTTAAACCACAATTTATATTTTAAGCATAGTCATGGACGGGTAAAGAGTCAATGGTTAGGTGTAAAAAAGTGTAACTTTTTCATCGGCAGGTAGATGGCTATGCGGTACCAATTTGTGGATGTTGTTTTTGATATGCCAGTGAGTCTTTTGTGTTGCGTCTAACAAAATATTATGCGCAACTGTGAAAAGACTTACTCAATGTTTAACGGGAAAGGAGGCGAGATGAATGCTGATGAATGGAA
>CAZMLC010000024.1:0-6722 GCA_964567125.1 uncultured Akkermansia sp. | reverse complement strand
GCTGAGGCGTCCTCGCTTCTTTGAATGGTGATGGGCCTCAACCTTAGCTGGCCTTGGTCTCTTCCTTGTTGCTGGAGCCTTCGGAGAAGATCAGCTCGCATGCGCCGCCGGAGCAGGCCACGGTCTGGGCGACGGTGGTGTTGTCCTGCTTTTCGATCAGCTTGGTGTAGTCGACCGGTGCGTAGCAGCGGGTGAGATCTTCCCACTTCTTGCAGGCATCCACGCGCTTGAGGCAGCGGGTCATGGTCAGACGATCGCCCTTGAAGTAATTCTCAGCGAATTTGTGGGCGCGACGGATCCAGTCGAGCTTGGAGAGGCGCACCTCTTCGAGGGCTTCGTAGACGCGCTTGGTGTAGGTCTTCGGCGTGGGCGTCTCAAAGTTCTCGCCGCGTCCGAGGACGCAGTCGCAGGCAGCCCAGAGGTTGTCGTCAAAGGCGTGCATGCCATCAACGATCAAGCCCGAGGCGAGCAACGCGCCGACACCATACGTCTCGACGATTTCATCTGCGCTGAGGACTTCGCAGAACGGAGCCTGCGGATAATCGAGGTCGCCGCCATCCGGCAGCAGGGAAATACCGGCAAAAGCCGAGCGGTTGTCGTAAATGAAATTCTCCACCGAATCCCACTCGCCGTCCTTCACGGAGATCGTGTTCGAGACGTTGTGGCTGAGCCACGGCTGGGCGCAACGGTCAACGCGCTTGCCGGCATCGATCCAGTTCTCCTTGGTGAGCTTGACCTTGGTCAGAAGATCGATCGCGTTGACATCGCGCTTGGTGAGCGAGTCCGGGCTGGCCTGTACGCAGAAGGTGAGGACCACGTCCGTGCCGTTCGGATTCCAGACCGACTTTTCAACCGCGCGCGGATTCTGGGCGCGGAAGAAGTCGACGAGCAGTTCATCCTCGTTCGCCTGCGCACGACGGAAGTAGCGCTTGGCGTGGTGCGGGTGGATGCCGGAGGAGGTGCCCAAAATGCTGCTGGTCGTACCCGCCGGCTTGACGCAGGTGGCGCGTGCGCAGGGGTTGATGCCGATGCGTTTCGCGACGACCTCGTTAACCTCGAGGATATACTGCGCCATTTCGCGCTGCAATTTCGGGTTAAAGGAGACGCCAGGGTGTTCCATCATGCCGGTCATGGAGATGCCGAGCAGCGCTTCGCGTTTCGCGATACGGGTGCTGGCCTCATCGAGGTAGGCGAAGTCTGTGTAGTCGGCCTGGAGCGTGCCGAGGATCGAGGCGACGCGGCAGGCTTCGCGGAATTTTTCCGGCGTGTCAACGATGCCCATGTTGATTTCGCAGAGGTTGCAGAAGGCAAAGCCGGACACGCCATCGATCTGCGGATAGAGGCCGATTTCACCGCAGGGGTTGAAGGTCATGTCGAGGTTATCCGTCCAGACGAATCCCGGTTCGCCGAACTCCTTCACCGATTTCATCAACTTGCCGAACTGTTCACGACTGGTTGCCGAGCGCAACAGCACGGCGGAGTTGTTGGAGCGCGCACGCTGCGGATTTTCCGTGAACCAGTTGCCTGTCTTCGCCGTGGCCATCAGTTCGTCGTCCGCGGAGAACATGCAGATCGTGGCGCTGCGGCGGACGCCGCCGGAGAGCACGGCATCCGAGGCGTGCATCATGATATCGTAGGCATCAACAGAGCGCAGGCGCGTTTGGCCACGTGCAACGCACTGGTTCAGCAGGTCGCGGATCTTTTCGAGGCTGCGGCGCAGCGGCTCAGGTCCGGGGGCGCGGCCCATGCCAGAGGAGAGCGGCTTGCCTTTCGCGCGGATCTGCGTGTAATCAAAGTGGACCACGGTACCCGCATATTCGGCAAAGGGCTGATTGGCGGTGAAATAGCTGGAGAGTAGCACACCGAGGGCATCGCCCCAGCCTTCCACGCTGTCTGGGATCGAGTAGGTCGCATTCGCGCCCATGGGCTTGACGATGTTCGGCAGCTTGGCAATGTGATGCGTCTGCACGGAGAAGCCGACGCCGCACCCGCAGAGCAGAAGCCAGAGCGCTTCCTGGAAGAAGCGGGGACGGTCGCAATAGGAGGTCGTGCAGTTGTAGATGCGCGCATGCTTGCGCAGAATCGGATCGCCGCCGAACTGCATGGCGCGCTGGCTACCCAGCACCATCCGCTTCTTCATGGCCTGCTCGCAGATGGTCAGCAGATCCTCAACGTCGATCCCTTTGCTGGAAAAGTGCCTGCGGTGCATATCGATGACGCGTTCGACAGCCTCATCAAACGTTTCGCGGCGTTCTTTTTCTGGAAGATAACGGCTGTACTTCGACGTAAATACGTAGTCTTTTAATGATTCAATGCTCATGTTTTGAAAACCTTTGAACTGTTTAGCGTAATTCCGAAAAATGCTGTTGGTCAACTCCCGATATCGACCGATCCTTCACACCATGCGTAAAAGTTAGAAAACAATATATAGTATGGCTCAAGGTTCTGTCCACAATATTTTGTGGTTTTTCATAACTCCTTGAAAATCAAAGAGGTCGATTGGGTTTCGTGTTTATTTCCTTCGGCATCTGGAGTATGATGAAGCAACTACCTTCAAAATCGATTTTAAAGTATCGAATGAAAACGCAAAAAAAGAGCATGGTCGGACGGCTTGCGCCGAGTCCAACAGGCGCGCTGCATCTGGGCAATGCGCGGACCTTTCTGATTGCCTGGCTGCGTTGCCGCAGCGCGGGTGGCCGTTTGATTTTGCGGATGGAGGATCTTGATCATCCCAAGAACAAGGCTGGTGCGGCCGGCGCGGCGTTGGACGATCTGCGTTGGCTGGGGCTGGACTGGGATGAAGGGCCGGATTGTGGCGGACCGTATGCGCCGTATACGCAGAGCGAGCGAATCGCGCACTATCAGGAGGCGCTGGCGCGGCTGCAGCAGCAGGGGCTGGTCTATCCCTGCGTCTGCTCACGGCGCGACGTGGAGCAGGGGCAATCCGCGCCGCATGCGGAGGAGGGGCTCTATTACAGCGGCACCTGCCGGGGCCGTTTTGCGGATTATGCCGCAGCAGCTGCGACGCTTGAGGCCGGACGTCTGCCTGCGTGGCGTTTTGCGGTACCGCGCGGGGAGACGATTGCGTTTGAGGATGGTTTTGCCGGTCATTATGCACAGGATGTCTCCGCGGCAGTCGGCGATTTTGTGCTGGCGCGCGACCCACTGGGCGCGGGCTACATGCTGGCGGTCGTGGTCGACGATGCGGCCATGGGCGTGACCGAAGTGGTGCGCGGGGACGATCTCCTGAGTGCGACGCCGCGGCAGCTGCTGATTTACCGCGCGCTCGGCTTGGAACCGCCTGATTTTCTGCATGTGCCGCTCGTCGTCAGCGAAGAGGGACGTCGGCTGGCCAAGCGGCATGGCGATACGCGCATCAGCGCCTTGCGGGCCGCGGGGTTACGTCCGGCGCAGGTGGTGGGCCTGCTGGCGTGGTGGTGCGGCTGGGCCGCGTGGCAGGAGGAGGTGCTGCCACAGGAGCTGCTGGCGCGCTTCGACCTCAAAAAAATACCTCGGATGTCCGTGGTTCTGACATCCGAGGTTAAACGCGCGTTTCAGATTGTGTAACCCGACGCGTGTTGTGTGGGGCTTATTTGTCTGCCGGCGGCGGTCCGACGCGTTTCGGTTTGCCTTCGCGTTTCGGGCGGTCACCCTTCTTGTCCTTACCCTGGTCAGCGCCGGGCTTCATGTTCGGACGGTTCGCGTGCAGTTTCTTCAGGACATCTTCGCCGAGGATCGCTTTGACGCGGATGCGTCCGACGACCTCTTGACGCGCCAACGCGGTGCGCGCGACGGCAGCGGCATCAAACGCCTTCAGGACCGCGGCTTCGTCCGATTTGCTCTCCATTTCAGTTTGGCGCAAGGTCACCTGAGCCTTTTCAGCCGCAGAACGCAGGTCAACGACTTTGACCTCCTGTTCCTTGAGAAAGGTCTTCAGCGCTTCGATTTGCTGGTCGGTTGCGCCGGCGTTCTTGAGAACTTCAGGATTGCCCGCAAGTTTCTGGAACATTTCCATCGGGTTCCTGTGCCCGCCGCCCATGCCGTGAGGGCCTCTGGGTGCCGGGGGTTCCTGTGCGATGAGGCTGCTGCTGACCAGCGCGCTGGCGAACAGGCAAGTGAGGATACGTGTATTCATGGTGACTCCTTTTTTGTATCTCGTGGTCTCCGCGAGAAGGTGTTACTGCCCACAAGGGCTTCGTTATGTCTTATTAAACACAATCAAGATGACAGAAACGGCAATTATGCTGTGACAAAAATGTCATGATTACAAGCTGGAAAAAAATAGAGGAAAGACAGTATGATGGAGCCATGAGAATTTTAGTCGCTGAAGACGAACGCAAAATCGCCAGCTTTATCCGCCAAGGGCTGATGGAGGGCGGTTTTGATGTCGACGTGACCGGTAACGGCGATGAGGCGTACGACTTTTTAACGAGCCGCTCCTACGACGCGGCCGTCTTGGATATCATGCTGCCGGGGCGTGACGGCCTGAGCATTCTGCGCAGCCTGCGCGAGAAAAGCAATCTCACGCCTGTCATCATTGTGACGGCGCGTTCCGGCGTGAATGAGCGCATCGATGGCTTGAATCTCGGGGCGGACGATTACTTGCCAAAGCCCTTTTACATGGAGGAGCTGGTGGCGCGGCTGCATGCCGTGACGCGGCGCAGTTCGGATTCCCGCTCCGGTTTTCTGGTTGTCGCGGATCTGAAGCTGGATCTGATTCGTCACCGCGTGACGCGTGCGAATCAGGAGATCGAGCTGACGGCGCGCGAGTTCAGTCTGCTCGAACTGCTGATGCGTTCGCCCAACCGCGTCTTTTCGCGCACGCAGTTACTGGAACATGTCTGGGGCTACGATTTTGATCCGGAGACCAACTTGGTCGATGTCAATATCCGGCGGCTGCGCAAGAAGATCGATGAAGGTTTCCCGACTTCGCTGATCGACACGATCCGCGGCGTGGGGTATCGCATCCACACCGGCAACAACTAGGAGCAGGCGGCATGTGGTTCCACTCGTTCAAAGCCAAGATCGCGCTCTTCTCCGTCTGCACGTCAGGCGTGGTGCTGATCGCTTTCGCTTCGGTCTTGCTGGGCATGGTACGGCATGCGGCAACGATGCGCTTGGAGCGTGCGCTGCGCGGCAATGCGGAGCGAGTACTGCGGATCGTGACAGCGCCGGGATCGTTCACCCTGCCGCGCGATGACGAGATGATCCGCCGTCGCCTGCAGGAGATGCCCGCACCGGTCCATCCGCTGCGCGTAATGCGCGGCGCAGAGACGCTCTTCCAAACGCAGCACTGGCCGGATGGCTTGTCAGAAAAAACACTTCATCGTGTGTTGCGCGATGAGGGGCCTGAGGGCGGCGAACGCGTTTTGCCGCCGTCCCCATTGGTCGAGGAAAGGCCTGCGTTTTCCCCGCGAAAAATAAAAGAGCCGAACAAAATGCGCCCCCCCAAGCGCAAGCTCGGACCGCGACCGCCCAATGTTGAACGCATCGAGATCGAGGGGCACCCCTGGATGGTCATGGCTTTCTTCCACCGCGACTGTACGATCTTCAGCGCGTTAGATTGCTCGGAGAGCCGCGCCGAATTGTATTGGATTTATCTGACGATCTCGCTCGGGGTTCTCTTAGGCTTGGCCGTCCTGGCTGCGGGAGGATGGGTCTTGGCGAAGCTGGCTTTGCGGCCTGTTCAGGTGCTGACGACCGTCGCGGGCAGCGTGACCTCGCGCAGTCTGGATGCGCGCATTACCATGGTGGGCGCGGACAAGGAGTTCCAGCAGCTCATCGATCAGATGAACGGGCTCTTGGCGCGGCTGGAGGCGAGTTTTTCGCAGGCAAGCCGCTTCAGCGCGGATGCCGCGCACGAATTGAAGACGCCGCTGGCCGTGATCCAGTGCACGATTGAGCAGGCACTCAAACAGGCGCCGGCGGATTCGTCCGAACAGCGCGTCTGCGTTGCGGTTTCCGATGAGATTTTGCGGCTCAAATCGATCGTGAACAAACTCTTACTGCTGGCGCAGAGCGATGCCGGCCGGTTGCCGCTTTCACCGATCCAGTTCGTATTGAATGAAGAGCTTGAGCAGTTAGGCGAGGATGTGCCGATGTTGGCGCCGCAGGTGATGCTGGAGATCGCGGCTGCTGAACGGATCGCGATCGCGGCGGATCGCGCCTTGATTCGTCAGGTTCTGCAGAACCTCTTCTCCAATGCGATCAAGTACAATGCGGAAAAAGGCTGGATGAAGTGTGAGCTGTTGCGCGAAAGACAGCAGGCGGTTGTGCGGATCAGCAACGCGATCGATCCGCAGCAGCGCATTGATCCTGCGCGGTTATTTGAACGGTTCTACCGTGGCGATCCTGCGCATTCGCGCAAGGTCGATGGTTCCGGATTAGGGCTCAGCCTCGCGCGCGAAATCGCGCGGGCGCATGGCGGCGAACTCGCGGTTGAAGGCATGACCGAGACGCAGATCACCTTCTGTCTGCGGTTGCCGCTGACGGTGCAGGCCTAATCCGCATCAGGGTGAGCAGGGATGGACATGCCATGTGTCGTCTTCGCAGATGAAGGCCGCGCCATGCAGATAGTCCACCCAGCGCTCAGCCGTGTACTGCCGCGCATTCAATCCCGTGAGGAGCGCCGCAACAAAAATATCGTGGCTGACCATGATGTTGAGCGTCTGGTGGGTGTTCTGCCGCAACCAGGAAGTCATGGCCGCGGTCGCGGTATCCAG
>CAZMLC010000023.1:0-35091 GCA_964567125.1 uncultured Akkermansia sp. | reverse complement strand
AAAATAAAAAAGCCCAACCGTGAGGTCGGGACTTTAAAAATTAAAATGGCGGAGAGGGAGGGATTCGAACCCCCGGTACCTTGCGGTACGCATGATTTCGAGTCATGTGCATTAAACCGGGCTCTGCCACCTCTCCGTCAAAAGAGGTGCTATCATACGCTTATTTGCGTGCGAGGTCAAGCAGACAGCCGCTGAAATTGGGAAAAAGTGTGCGCGATATCGTGTTTTAATGGATAGTTCCATGGTGTAACCTGTTGCATGCATTGACTTTTTATCGTCTATTCTGTATGCTCAAGACAACTCATATAAGGGCACGCGCGTCGTTGTGCTGGTGTCTGGTAGTCGAGGTGTTGAATGATAATGGCTAAAGGATCAGATTGCCGTAAATCAGCTTTTTCGGTTGCATCGAAAATCAGCGTCACCGCTGTTGAAGTTACGGATTCGGCGCGTGAACTGGAGCAGAGTCATCTGTGCGGGCCGACCGCTGCGCTTGTTCAGGCGGAGGCCCTGGCTGGCGTCGCGCTTTTAGGCGCTGAGATGGTTCAGGCGGATGAAACGATTTCCCTGCGCTTGCGCGTCTCTGGACCGTTGGGCGGCGTATTGGTTGAGAATGCCGCTGATGGTTCACTCCGCGGTTATACCCATACGAAGGTCATGAATGATCTCGATGAGGCCGAGGAACTCGACACTTCGGTTGCCTTGGGCGATCTGGCCGAAGTTCAGGTCATTCGCTCGACCTCCGGCAAGATTCTTTCAAGCGCGTCGATTGATATCCATCCCGCATCGGTGTCGGCTGCGGTTGAAGCGTTCTATCGTCAATCCTTGCAGCGTCAGGTTGCGATTCAGACGCATGCGCAATCGTATGGAGAGTTTATCGAGGCTGCGCGCGGAGTCATGGTGGAGTGCCTGCCTGACGGCGATCAGTCCGTCTTCAGCCGTATCCGTGCGTTGTTTGAGGATATGACTGTCTTGGAGTGCCTAGAGTCCGCAGCGTCGTTGGAGACGGTCTGCGAAACGCTCGGACTTACGGATTGCTACTTTTTTGACCCCAAACCCCTGCGTTTTGGTTGCCGTTGTTCGACGGAACGTATCCAGGGGATGCTCGCGGGGCTTCCCACAGCGGATCTCAGCGAGATGGCGGCTAAGAATGAACCGTTGCAGATTTACTGTCACATGTGTGGCAAGGGGTATCGGATTGAACATGCGTTTATTCAGGACGTGCTGAATACGCGTGCGTCAAATAAGGCATAGGAGCGGGTGCATGCTGTTTCACGGCCATCGATTTTGGATGATCCTCTCAGCGTTCGGTTGTCTGTGCGTCGCGTTAGGTCTCGCTGGCTTTGCGCTCGTCTTCGGCAATTTGAATCACGACGAAGGATGGTATCTCTATGCCGCGCAGCGCGTGCATGAGCAGATCTGGCCTTACCGCGATTTCTTTTTTACGCAGGGCCCCGTTATGCCGGTTGTCTATGGGGCGTTGGCGGATCTATGGTCGCCATTCGGCATCGTAGGCGGGCGGCTCATGACGCTCTTTTTTGGCGTGTTGGGCGCGCTGATGACGGCGCTGCTCGCGTATCGGTTAGCCGGAAAAGAGCGAGGAGGTGTCGCCGCGCTGGTGGCGTTTTCCTTAGTCGCCTGCAATCTGTATCACGTGTACTTCACAACGATTCCAAAGACCTACGGACTGGCGTTTCTCCTCATTATGTCCGGCTATGCCTGTTTAACTATGCCGATGTTGACAGATTCGCGCAAACAACAGCTTCTCGGGGCCTTGGCTGGGGGATTCCTTTTGGCGTTGGCGGCGGGAACGCGCCTGTCGATGGGGCTTCTGCTGGCGGTAACCGGCTGTGCCTTTCTCATAACGTGGCGCAAGACCCAGTTGAGTTTTTTCTGGTTTGGCCTCGGCGGGGCTATCGGGCTGGCCTTGGTTTACGGGCCTCCGCTCATCTTTGCGCACGAGAATTTCATCTTCGCGCAGACCTTCCATACCGCGCGCAGCGGCCATGACCTGCTCTTTATGGCAGGTTCCGTCTCGCGCAGTGTTCGTTTCTATTTACCGGTCTTTGCCTTGCTCGGTGCGATCATCAGCCTTTATCTCATGCGCCGTAATTCGGAAGAAAAAGCGGACACGATGCTGAGTGCGTGGCCTTTGGTCTGGGTCTGCAGCGGCCTGGCGGTTTTTCTCTTTCAGTTGCTGAGTCCGTATCCCTACGATGATTACCAGGTTCCGATTATGGGGTTGTTTGCCGCTGCAGCGGCGGTCTGGACCGCACAGGCGCTTCCGCTTCAGCGGTTAGGACCTTCCTGCTTTGCGCTCTGCCTGTTTTCCTGGTTGTCAGCCTTTGGTTCGCCGCTGCTGCAAGAGTGGATGGTGATCGGGCAGGACCGGTTCTGGGTGATCAAAAAGGAAACCACGGACCTGCAGCGGCTGAAGCAGGTTGCGCATATGGTACGTACGTACGCCAAGGATGATCCCTATCTGTTGACGCAGGATGCGTATCTGGCGGTTGAAGCAGGAAAAAAGGTTCCTCCGGGTTTTGAGATGGGGCCGTTTTCCTACTTTCCTGAATTGACGGACGCCGAGGCGCTCCGTTACCACGTTTTGAACAAAGGGCGGCTGCAGTCTGTTTTGAAGCAGGCTCCGACCCAAGTAGCCGCGCTTAGCGGATACGCCTTTGCTGTTCGTTCGCCGATCATGGATGAGGTTCCCGTTGAGGATCAAGTGCTGTTCGATGCGCTCATCGCCGAGCGCTATGACCTGCTTGAACAAATTCCTCATTTCGGGCAAAACTATACGCCGTTACGGCTGTATATCCGCCATGCTGCGGAAGATTCCGCGCAGTCCGGCAGCGCACCGCGCGCAGACCAGTAACGGAGTCGCTAGCTCTTCGCGGAAGCGTCGTAGCGATAAAGCTGGTAGGCGTTCCAGAGGTTGTGCCAAAGCACGTAGATCGTCGGTCCTAAGGCGACCATCGGATTGGCATAATGCAAAGCCAGATAAACCGTATACGAGGTGTTTTTCTGGCCAAGCGCCTGACTACACTCGAGCGCATACGCGGGCTTGCCGATACAATGGCCGACAACGAAGTTGACGATGCAGATGAACAGCGAGAGCGCTGCAATCGTGCCGAGCAAACTCCACGGAATCTGCGCCTGCTGATCGAGGAAATGACGCGCATTGGCGGCGATCAGCACGACGAGCGCAATCCAGACGTAAAAGGTGTAGGGCGCTAATCGTTTGCCGAGCGATTCGGCGCGAACGGACGAGATAGCACGCACAATCAGAGCGACGACCAACGGTAGCAACGTTACGCTGAAGACGCGGATCAGCACATCGCTGATGACGCCCATGGCAGGGCTTCCTACAACGACAGGAATGAGGACAGGAAAGAGCATCGACGTCAGCACGTTGGACAGCAGGAAGGTGGTGACCGTGTAGTTGATGTTGCCGCCAATCAGTCCGACAATCACGGGCGCGGCTGTGGCTGTGGGGGTGATCGCCGTAAAAAAGACCACCTGCGCCAATTGCGTATAGCCGAGACTGTTGAGCACCCACCAGCCGCAGCCGGCGAAGCAGATGGCAAAGCCAATCGAGATCAGTTGCGTGGGATGAAACATCTTCTGCGCAGGATTGATGCGCAGATAGACGGCAAACAGCATAAAGATCAGCCCCACGCGAATCAAAAAATTATAACTGTGGAGCGCGGGTATCAGGAGTCCTAGCCCAAAGGCGAGGAGCAGCCCGACGGCGCGGAAAAGGGCAAATTTCATGGGCGGATGCTCCACTCACAGCCGCAATAACGCTGCCGATAAAGATTCAGTGTACGGGCCCATTCGACGCTTTTCTGGAAACCATTTTTCTTTTTAAAATCGATGGCGAGAAAACGTTCGCCGCCGAGTTGGCGTCCAATCGCAAAGAGCGTCGTGCTGGATTTGTGCGGGCTGATCGAGAGCGATGTCGTGAAGACATCATACTCCGGCATGTTGCGCAGCACGTTAACGGTGCGCTGTAAGCTGTATGTGAAACAGCGCGTGCAGCGTGCACCGCGTTCGGGTTCATTCTCAAATCCTTGGGCGACCTCACTGCACCATGCGGCATGATCGTTTTCATCCACGATCAGTGCGACCTTCATGGCGTTCGCCAGCTGGCGCACGGAGTCCAGACGCAACTGATATTCCTCCTCGGGCGCGATATTGGCGTTCGAGAAAAAAAGCGTCACCTCGTGGTTCAAGGCATGCAACACCGCGATGCACTGACTGGCGCACGGGGCACAACATGTATGGAGCAAAACCTTCATTGTGCAGCTGTAGTGACGCGAATCATACCATATTCACCGTCAAATCCACCAGAGCGGATTACGTGGCCTTGGCGCATGGCCAGGATTGAAGGTCCGATCGCATGCTGGAGCAGTTCCTGACTGGGCATGTCCAGTAGGAAAGGGAGTTCAGGCCCCACCTGATTCTGCACATCGCTGTAGGCGGCTTGGACTTTCTTACTGGTCGATGCAACACTGAGCGCCTGGGAGAGTAGTTCTGGAAGCGGGATGATATACTGGTAGGGAAGCCGTATCGGTGGTGGTTCGGTCGCAACCGTCGACTGGTTGCGTTCCAGTTCAACAACGCGATGGAGCACGCCGATGGTCAACTCCTTCTTGCATACTGGGCAGATATTATCGGTCTGCATGCTTTGTTCCGGCGTTTGGCAGACACGACAGGTGCGATGACCGTCGAAAAAGTATTTTCCCTCTTCAGGATAGAGATCGACGGTGCCGCCGCATATGGCGGGATCGCGGGTGATCAGTCCCTGCCGAATCCGCTGAAAGGAGGGGCTTCCAAAAAAGAGGTTGGCGTTTCTGCCGAGATTCGCCGGTGAATGCAGATCCGAGTTTGAAACCAAGGCGACGCGGTCCAAACAGCGAATCCGATGGTTCATCGGCGCATCCGAGGATAATCCCGTTTCGACCGCGGCGATATACGATGACCATTCACCGAAACAGGCTTCAAGCGAATCAAATCCCGATTTCGCCCCGAGCATGGAAAACCACGGGGTCCAGATATGCGCGGGGATCAACATGGATGCGGGGTTGACTTCCAGCATCATCTGCAGCAACATACGCGGATCAAGCCCCAGGATCGGGCGACCATCCGAGACGATATTACCGATTTTGGCAAGGCGCGCATTGAGGGCCTTCGCATCCTGAAGGGTGGGCAGCGCAACAATCGCATGGACTTTGCGTACGCGGTTGTCACGCTTGTAAATGCAGCTGATTTCGCCGGTGACCAGGAAACGCACCGCACTTTTGCAGCGTTGCGGGAGATTTTCGTCCGCGAGCGCTTGATAATCGGGTGTCAACCGATAGAGGTCCGAGTCAGGATCAGACTCCAGTTTTTCCTGCAATTCCGCCATCCATCCCGGATGGGTACAGTCGCCCGTGCCGCAGACTGTGATCCCTTTGCGCTGCGCCCAGTGCGCAAGACCTTCGGGGGTACACTGCGGACTGGTTGCGCGAGAAAATCGCGAATGAATATGCAGGTCAGCGTAAAAGCGTGCGCTCATTAGGGATGACGAGTTTGCTTGAACATCCACGTTAAGACGTCCGCATTGGCGTACGTGCGCGTCCATGCGTCATGATTGACGTTGGGATATTCGGTGTATTGAACATGTCCGCCGCACGCTTTCAGCGCCGTGTACATGTTCTGTGAGCGAACCACCGGCACGACCGTGTCGCTGCCGCCGTGGAAGATCCAGATGTTGACATTCTTAATCATCGGCGCGAGCGCAGGATCGCCGCCACCGCAGATCGGAATCGCCGCAGCAACGAGTTTCGGACGGCGTTGGATCAGATCCCAAGTGCCGTATCCACCCATGGAAACGCCTGTCACATAGAGCTTGTTCTGATCAACCGGATACTTCTGCAAAACATCCTCGAGCAGGGCGAGTACCAGCTTCATGGGAAGTGACGGTTCCGCAGGCATTGAATGCGTTTGCGTGTTCCAGTCCACCTCGACCCAGCGCTTATTCGCAGGACATTGCGGCGCAATCACAATCGCCTCGCCCGTCTTTTGCACGAAGTTGAGGATGTTGGTTACGCCGTGCTTCAATTGCTTGAGGTTATCATCACCGCGCTCGCCCGCGCCATGCAGGAAAAGAACAAGTGGGACTTTTTTCCCGGCGGAAAACGAGGCAGGTACATAGATCCGATAATTCAGCGTGCCTGCATCAGGCAACGTGAATGTATGCGCAGTCATCATCGGTGTTCCTGTTTGAGCGGACAGTGAGGTTGCGATCAAACAACACGCAACGAATAAACATTTCATGCCAAATCCCCTTAGATATGTGAAACTCCCTGTAATTATTTGAAAGTTTAACATTGGGCGGATACGGTGTCAATGTACATGTTTAGTCATGTACATGTTTAGTCATTCAGTTTTCAACACGTTTTCCGATTTGAGGATTTTCTTCGTTGCAGACATTTGGTATGCTCCCCCTATTTAAGGAGGAGGTCCATTTAATGAAAGCCAGAACCACATGTATCCTGCTGGGAGGTCTTACGCTCGTCTGTGCGTGTTCAACGCTGAAAAGCGAGCCCTGTTCTGCTACTAAGCAACGTGAACAGGCTGATACAACGCTTGCATTGATGGTGAAGGTTGCGGACTGGCAGCTTGCGAATCCGTCGAAGCATCACGCGCTTGATTGGACGCATGGCGCGCTGTATCCCGGCTATTTAGCGTTAGATGGCTTATGTGCCGATGCGAAGTATCGCGAAGCAGTGAAAGCCGTCGGCGAACAGCAGGCATGGAAAAACTGGACACGCATCTATCATGCGGATGACTATGCGGTCAGTCAGGCTTTCTCCGAGCTCTATATGCTCTATCGCGAGCCGCAGATGATCGCACCTTCGCAGGCGCAGTTTGATTTTATTTTAGACCATCCGGCCACGTGCGACGTCGGCGAGATTAAGCATGGCAAACGCGGCAATGACGAGGCCGCGAAGATCGCGATGCGCTGGTGGTGGTGCGATGCGCTTTTCATGGCGCCGCCCGCATGGGCCAAGATCTACGACGTGACGGACGACACCCGGTATCTGGATTTCATGATCCGCGAATGGAAAGCGACCAGCGCGTTTCTCTATGACGAAAAGGAGCACCTGTTCTTCCGCGATAAGAGTTATTTCCCCGATCGCAAGAAAGAGGCGAATGGCAAGAAGGTCTTCTGGGGACGCGGCAACGGATGGGTGCTCGGCGGACTCGTGCGCGTCTTGCAGATCCTTCCATCCCACCATCCGGAACGCCGCTTTTTCGTTCGTCAATTCCAGGCGATGTGCCGCAAGATGATTGCAATCCAGCCGGACGATGGCGTTTGGCGCGCCAGCCTGCTGGATCCCGCCAGCTATCCGCTGCAAGAGACGAGTTCCACCGGGTTTATTTGTTATGCGCTGGCCTGGGGCATCAACCAGGGATACCTGAGCGAGGCAGAAGCGTTGCCGGCTTTACGCAAGGCCTATGCAGCGCTGAGCGCCTTTGTCGAGCCCGATGGCAAGCTGACGCATGTGCAGCCGATTGGCGCGGATCCACAGAAATTTGATGTTTCCAAAACGGAAATTTACGGTGTGGGCGCCTTTTTGATGGCCAGTTCGGAGCTCTACCGGCTCGATCTGTTGAAAGCCTTGCAGCATGCGCCGGTAACCGTGGAAAATAAATCACCTGTCTTCTGTCGCGAAAAGACCATCGAGCTTGCATGGTCGGACGTCGTGAAGAAAGTTCCGTCCGCGACGGCGGAAAATCTGGCTGTGATGGATGGTGTGCGATCACGCTGGATTGTCTCGCAGATTATCAGCGAGGCAGGCAAACCTGTCCGCGTGCTCTTCCAGACCGATCTGCATCCTGAACAATGTAAGACCTTCCTGTTGGTCGCTGGCATGGACAGAAGCGCCTTGCCTCAATCGGCTCGTACGACCTTTGCGCGCTTTGTGCCGGAACGCAAGGATGACTTCGCCTGGGAAAATGACCGCATCGCGTTTCGCGCCTACGGACCTGCATTATGGGCGGTCGATGGTGACAAACCAGGACGTCCGGCTTTAATCGGCAATGGTATTGACGCGTTTGGTAAGAACAGTCGTCAGCCGATTATTAATCGCATCTTCAAAGAGAAAAATTATCACGCGCCAAATCTCGGTTACGGCATCGATTGCTATAAGGTCGGTACAGGACCAGGGTGCGGCGGTTCCGCCGTGGTGGATAAGGGCGCATATCGCCAGGCGATCTCATTTGAGTCGTGGAAATTGCTCGATAACGGACCAATCCGCAGTCGATTTGAGCTGGTGTATAAGACGGGGGAAACCCGTTGCTTTGAGATCGACTTGGGATCCAACTTCTACAAAGTAACCAGCCGCTTCCCGCAACGCGTGATGCCTGCATGCGGCGCGACGTATCGTCCGATCTCGGCAAAAGATGGTGTCATGGGCGAGGGGTGGATTGCCGACTGGGAGTTCGCGCAGGATAATCTGAAGGACAATTACATGGGGATTGCCGTTGTCGTGCCAGGCGGTGGACTTCCCGTCGTGGTCAAGCAGGCCGCATGGATTCACGCGCCGGAGAGCCAGGAGATGGTGGCGTATGCCGGGAGTTGCTGGTCTGGCGGTATGGATTATACCCATGCAGAGGCATGGTTCCGCGGCGTTGAGGATTTCCGCCGTCAATGTGTTGCAGAAATTCGTATTCGGTAAGAGCAAAGGAGTCGTTTCATGGAAACAATCACTACAGCGGATCGCCTTTCGTATCGTCGCATGACGACCGATGAACAGCGTGCGCATTTCTTGCGCGAAAATCTTTTTCAGCCTGGACAGTTAAATGTCGTTTATTCTGATGTGGATCGTGCCGTGGTTGCCGCGGTGGTGCCGCTGCGTAAAAAACTGGCATTAACCGGCGGACGCGAAATGGCCTGCGCCTTCTTTCACGAACGGCGTGAATCCGGTGTGATCAACCTTGGCGGTACGGGAAAAATCACTGTGGACGGCAAGGTCTACACAGTGAAAAACCGCGAGTGCCTCTATATCGGGAAAGGCGCGCGGACTGTTACCTTTGCCAGCGTATCGGCAAAATCTCCGGCGTATTTTTATCTCGTCTCGTATCCGGCGCATGCGGCCTTCCCGACAACACTGGCGACAGCTGCCGAGGCCAATCATGTTGCCCTGGGCTCGCAGAAGGATGCGAATCAGCGCGTGATCCATCAGTATATCCGTCCCGGACGGATCCCGAGCTGTCAGCTGGTCATGGGTTATACGGAGCTGGCCGAGGGTTCGGTCTGGAACACCTATCCGCCGCACACGCATGATCGCCGCACCGAGGTCTACTGCTATTTCGATCTGCCTGAACAGGGGCGCGTGATTCACTTGTACGGTGAGCCCGATGAGACGCGCCACTTGGTGCTCAAGGAGAAAGACGTGATTTTCTCGCCGGCATGGTCGATTCACAGCGGCGTTGGAACCGGTGCCTATCGTTTTGTCTGGGCCATGGGCGGAGAGAACCAGGTCTTTGATGATATGGATCCAGCGACCATACGGTAGCTGATGGTTACGCAAAATAAAAAAAGGACAGGCGCAGGCCTGTCCTTTTTTTATTTTGCGCTTAGAGCCCTGCGCGAATGATAAGGCCGAGACCCATCATGAACAACACAAACATGGCGATGTTCAACTGCGTGGAGAGTTTGGGCGCACCTTTAAACTCTTTCCAGATCAGGATGCCCCACAGCGCGGCAACGAGTGTCGCACCCTGTCCCAGACCATACGAAATCGCAGGACCGGCTGTGCCCGCGGCCACAAGGTTCAGAATGTTACCCAAGGCCCAGATCGCGCCACCCAGCAACCCGACGCTATGAATTTTAAGGTTGCCTCTGAAATAATCGGAGAGCGGAACAGGCGGCCCCGCAAAGGGCTTTTTCATCACGATCGTATTGAAGACAAAAGTGCTCGCGAAAATACCGAGAGTAAACACGGTAAAAGCTGAGTAGGGCGTCATCTTGCCCGCTTCAGGATGGGCGAAATCCATTGACATGGACGCGGCGACAAAGCGATAGAAAAAGGCCATCAGCACACCGCAGATGATGGAGAGGATAATGCCTTTCTTCGTTCCAGAAGCCTGCTGCGCTGTGGCCGTATCTTTAATCTTAAACGCGATGGCATTCAGCACGATCGCCACCATGATAATGCCCACCCCGGCAAAGAGCAGCAGGGGATCGCCCTTCGGGTCCCCCAGATAATTGACAATGACGCCGAGTACCATGGCGATCCCGATGCCGATGGGAAAGGCGACGGACATGCCGGCGATTGAAATGGCTGCGGAGAGGAGGATGTTCGAAGCGTTAAAGATGATGCCTGCAAAAAGCGCACTGCCGAGATTGGCTGGCGAGGCTTGCAGCAGGTCAGGGATAAAGCTGCGGCCTTGACTGCCGATGCTTCCCATGGTCAGCCCGGCGAGAATACCGAAGAGCACCAAACCAATCACGTAATCCCAGTAAAACAGCTCGTAGCGCCACGTCTTTCCCGCGAGTTTCTGCGTATTGCCCCACGAACCCCAGCAAAACATGGTCACCACACAGAAAAGGACAGCCAATGAATAGTCTTGCACAAAATACATGATTACCCCTTCGTTTTTAGTTTACCGTTCACACAGCTCATCGCGTCGCGGTGCTGACGCCTGCGCACCCATGCGCGTGACAGCAATCGACGCCGCCTGCGCGGCGAAACGCGCCGCAATATCCAGTGGGTTACCCTCAGTCAATGCAACAACGAGTGCACCATTGAAGACATCCCCGGCCGCTGTCGTATCGACTGACTTCACCGGAAATGCCGGAATCATGGTTCCTCGTTCATCAGTAAAAAGATAGGCGCCTTTCGCACCCAGCGTGATGATGACCGCGCGAACACCGCGCTGACACACCGCGCGCGCTGCGGCTTCCGCCGATGACAGATCCGTGACAGCAATCCCGGTCAGCACTTCGATTTCATGTTCATTCGGAGTCAGCACATCAATACACGGATAGAGTTCATCCGGTAAGACGCACGCCGGCGCTGGATTCAGGATAACAGGGACGTTCTGCGCGGCAGCCCAGCGTGCCGCTTCGAGAATGGTCGGTATCGGCGTCTCGAGTTGACAGAGCAATGCATCCGCGGTTTCGATCGCGTGGCGCGCGACATGAAGATCTGCGGGGAGAAGCGAGGCATTCGCACCGGATGCTACGGAGATACAGTTCTCGCCATGGGCGTCGACCATAATCAGCGCGACGCCTGAAGGGTTCTGCGCATCGACAAACACATAATCGGTTTGGATTCCCTCACGCGCAAAGTTTGCTTTAGCTTCACGCCCGAAGAGATCGTCGCCGACCTTGGCGATAAAGGTCACATTTCCGCCAAGACGCGCGGCTGCGACTGCCTGATTCGCGCCTTTACCCCCGGGATTCATCAAGAAGTTACCACCCAGAACGGTTTCTCCTGGTGCTGGAATACGTGCCGACTTGACAACCATATCCGTGTTGGTGCTGCCCAATACAATAATTTTTTTCATTTGATTTCGATGGCTCCCCAGTAAGCGGCTTCATTTTTCCATCCATCCGGTTGATTGATCAGTTCAACCGTGATTTTCTGTCCACCATATTCATGAAGAGCGATTGGGATGGTCTGCCAGCGCGCTCCCGGTGTATTCTGATCACCGATCTTGCACGAAATCACTTCCTTGCCGTTGATTTTAGCACGAAAACGGAAATCTCCGCCACGACTATTTGCGAGTGTGGTGTTCAGGCATGCGGTCCCCATCGGGACCGTAAAGGTTTTCGTTAAGGTCACGCCGGTCTGCGGATTGAGCGGGTGGGTGACGAGCACATCCTTACGTCCCAGATAGTCTTCGCGATAGCCGGGATTCATGTCGGGGCCATTCGGTGACGTTGTCCACGTCGCGTTGCCCATAGGGTCGCGGAACAGCTGCGTCAGGGCGGCTTGCACGCGCGTAGTCGGGTCTGGATCGGAGATGTCCGCTGGGTGCGGTTTAAAGCGGATCTGCGCATACTCTTCGGGCGTGAAACGTTCATCACCGCAGGGACCTGGCGCCCATGTCAACACATGCGCACTGGGCTTGGGCCGTTGCACCGGAATGATAAAACAGGGCTTTCCTGCGCGCATGTCGATCCGTCCTCCCTGCTGGACAACGATCTGACGGGCGAGTCGTTCGCATACATTCAGAAGGTTCGGAAATGCATAGGCGGTATAGCTAAACTTTTTTTGCGTGTCGAGTTTTTCCGTGAAGCGCGCAGGTAACTGCGATCGGCCCCGTGTAGTAAAAAGGACACCTGCAGCGCTGGAGGGATTGCAGTCGGAATCCCAGCCGGCCCGGCAGGCGATGATGATCGTCTGGTCGAGGTCGCCCTGACCATAGAGCAGACCGAGCAGAACGGCCGCGCCGTTGATCCGTACATCGATGCCGCCGTTGGAGGCCTTCTGATACACCGCATCGCGACGATATTTTTTGAGGCAGAGCCGCCAGGCATCCTGCCAGTCGTGCGGATTCTCCTGATGCCAGCGCACAAGGTCGCGCACCATCTCGGCATACTGCGATTTTTCAGGAATCGCGGCGAGTCCTGCCGCGATGATCTGCTGCATGTTGGTCGTAAAAAAGGCTTCGGCATAAAGGGCGCCCATGAATTGACCACCATAGACGCCGTCACCATAATTCATGAGACGTCCGAACGTTTCGCCGAGCCGGATGACGCTGTTCGGCAGTCCGGGCGAAATCAGTCCTGCGAAATCCGCTTCGATCTGATAATCGATGTCGTTGCCGCGACTGTTGTAACGCGGATGCGAGGAGGCGGGTGGCGCAATGCCCCTGCGCAGATTTTTGCGTCCCGCGTCATTGGCGCACCAGAGTTTGTATTCGCTGTTCGCAAAATCAATGCCGGCTTGCCGTATGCTGGCATCAAGGCCATATTTTTCGAGCGTGCGCAGGAAGGTCATCTCCACGTAGAGATCATCTTGCTCAAAGGCCTGATTGATCATCTCCGGCGACCAGTGCGGCATTTCCGCCATGGGAATGATCTCGTCGTTCCACTTGAATTCCGTGGGTGCCCCCCAGCACACGCCGGCGATTTGTCCTAGCCAGCCGGCTGCCATCTTATCGCAGTAGGTGTCCACCGTAATACAGCGTTCTTCCTGCGACCATGCCGAAATCGCTGCGCTGGCAAGTAAACAGGCGATGATTTTCGTCATACGATACGCTCCTCGCTGGGCACATGCTTTATTTCAGCGTATGCGGTTTGCGCGGGCAGAGTTTGACAAACAGCGCCGTCACACGCTGGATCTGTTCCGGGGTTACGGTGAGGTAGAAATGCGTACCGTTTTTGGTGTAGTTAAACTGCGTAAACCCAGTGTCACTGAAGGAGACCTTCTGCGGAGAGGAGAGGCCGAAGTAATTTTCGTCCGGACAGACGGCATAGAGCGCGCTGGTCAGGTCCCAGGTCGGACGATTGTGCGGCGGTGGTGTATACGCGATATAGGCCTCTTTTACGGGGTGATGGGGTACATAATTGTAGTCGTCAACAATGCTTTGCGACGGATAGGGGATTGCAATACCGATCTCAAAGCCGCTGAAGACGATCTTGCCCGGCCACGTGTTGACTAGCTTCTGCGCAGCGGGCACATCCATTTTAATGTTGTATTCCTTATAGGGATTTTCGTTGTTGACGATCGTCTGGAAGGCGCCACCCATCACCGAAAGGACCTTAACCTTTTGTGCGACGAGCTCCTTGCCTGTAAGCGGCGACCATTCATCGGCAGGCGTATCGAGCAACCGCGCGAGATTGCTGGAAAATCCGACTTGGATGATCGCCACGGAGTGATCCGCCGCTTTCGCGAGAGCCTGGCGGAGTACACAGACGGCATCGGGGACGTTTTCGCCGGTCTTGGTGTGCGGATAAAGCACGCGACCGTCGGCCTTTTTCTCGACAATCGACGTGAACTTGCCGGCCTCGCGCGTAACGCCATTGCGCACCGCGCCGAGCGCAATTTCCGGACGTCCGTAAAAGGTGTTTAACGCATCGCAGTAGGCGACGGACAGCGGATGATCCTTGGTCGAGGTGACTGCGAGGATCGTGCATTTGCCATCGGTCTGGAAGGCATGCAGCATGCCGAGCGCCAAGGCGTCATCGATATCATTTCCCATGTCCGTATCGAAAATAACCGGTGTTGGCGTGGCAGCCTGGAGGGCTGCCACCGTGAGCATCAGTGCAAGCGAGGCAATGTAGCGTATCATAAATACTCCCAGAATGTGTGTGTGCGTTTGTGTGGTCATTCAACGTTTATCTGCATATTACCCAATCCACGAAGCGAAGATCAAGCCTCGCTTCAAATGCCTATGCAGGTTTCCTTTCGCATGCTGTCGATCGCCAAAAATAGGATTGAGTCAACGCTTTTAATTCTGCATACTCGTGGATATGAAAAATACAAAACCATTGTATCGGCAGATTTATGAGTTTTTGTACGAAGGCATTTGCGCGGATACCTTTAAAAATGGACGTCTTCCGACAGACGGGCAACTAATGCGGAAATTTTCAACCACGCGCGCGACGGTTGCTAAAGCCATGCGTGAATTGGAAATGGCAGGACTGATTGAACGGCGTCCAGGGGCCGGGACGATCGTCCGGCCTGCAACCAAGACGCACGGCGCGTTTGTCTCGACGCTGATCGCCGGGTTGGGGGACACGGAGTTTTTTGAACCGATCTGCGCGCAGATCGCCCAGTCGTGCCATGCCTGTAATCTGAGCTTGCTCTGGGGACCTGACTCCCACTCAACCGCCTTTGCGCGCGATGCATCGGTCGCGCACGTGATCGACCACTTTCACTGTCAGAATGTGAAGGGTGTCTTTTTTGCACCGGATGAGGGGGTTGATGCAACCACGTTCCGCCGCAACCAGCAGATCGCCGAACGACTGACGCGCAGTGGTATTGCCGTTGTCCTGCTTGATCGCGATGTGGTTCCATTTCCGGAACAGGGCGCTTATGACGTGGTTGGTATCGACAATGTGAATGCTGGATTTCAGCAGGTCAAACATCTGGTCGACATGGGATGCAAGCGGATCGCGTATGTGGCTCGTCCCGGGCAGCTGTGGACAAAAGATGCGCGGCTTTTCGGCTTTAAGCTGGCGATCGAGCAGTTCAATCTGGCGCGTTCGGCGTGTCATGTTTTTTGCGGCGATGTTAAGGATGCTCGCTTTTGCGAAACCATTCTGAAAAGCAAACCGGATGGCATCGCCTGTTTTCATGATCCAATCGCTGTCGTACTTCTGCAGTATCTGCGGCAACGCAACATTGCCGTACCGCAACGGGTGAAGTTGATTGGTCTGGATGATGTGAGCTACTCATCGTTCCTGCCCATCCCGATCACAACGTTGCGTCAGCCGTGTCGCAGCATCGGCGTACAAGCCGCCGAACTGATGGCGTTGCGCGTGAATAACGATCAGCATCCGCCGCGCAGGATCTTGTTTGAAACGCAGCTGATTGTGCGCGAATCATCGCTAAAAAAAGGACAATAAGTGTTCGTCAGAGGCCCGGTGTTTTTGTTATGCTAGTAAGCACTAACGAATAGGGGAATTGCATATGAATCGAATTGCCGTGTTGAGTGCATGTTGTGCCGCGAGTCTGCTCTGCCGTGGGGTGGACACATCTGAATGGGAAAACCCAAAAGCCTTGCATCAGGGTGTGGAGCGTCCGCATGCGACGTTGGTCGCCTGTCCGTCACGCGAGGTCGCCGATGCCGTGGGCATTATCCTTGGCGCAGCACGTGAAAAGTCGCCGTGGTATCGTTCGTTAAACGGTGTCTGGAAGTATCATTTTTCGCAGACGCAAAAACAGCGGGTTGCTGATTTCCACAAGGTTCAATTTGACGACTCGTCCTGGACAACGATTCCGGTGCCGGCCAACGTTGAGATTGAAGGACATGGCGTCCCCCTCTACACCAACATGAAATATCCCTGGGGTGAACCGACACCGCCGGTTGTCCCTGCAGATAATCCCTACAACAGCGTCAGTGCGTATCGGCGGACCATCGAACTCCCTAAGGCCTGGCTGGGGCAGCAGATTTTTCTCACCTTTGACGGCGTTAATTCCTTCTTCTTCCTCTGGGTGAATGGGCACAAAGTCGGTTTCAGCAAAGATAGCCGGACGCCCTCGGAGTTCAATATCACCGATTATGTCAAAGCCGGAAAGAATGTGATTGCGGTTGAAGTCTTCCGCTGGTGCGATGGTTCATATCTGGAGGATCAGGACTTCTGGCGTATGAGCGGTATCTTCCGCGATGTCTATCTCTGGTGCTCGCCGAAAGCGCGTGTGCGCGATATCCAGGTCAAAGCCGTGTTGGATGCCCACTATGTCAATGGTAAGATCGATGTGATCGTCGACCTCGAAGCGGCGAAGGGCCTTGACGTTGCCGCGGTGATGACCGATTCTGACGGGAAAAATGAGCGCGCACTTAAGGTTCAGACGCGCACCGCGGAGCAGGTCGTTTTGACGGCTGATGTGAAGAAACCGCATCTATGGTCAGCGGAAAAACCCAATTTGTATCGCGTCTATGTTACCGCCGGGCAAGGCGAGCAGAAACAGGTTTTCCGAATCAATACAGGGTTTCGTTCCGTTGAAATCAAGGATGGCAATCTGCTGGTCAACGGCAAGCGCATCCTGATCAAAGGTGTCAACCGACATGAGCACGATGGCTTTTTAGGTCAGGTCGTAACGCTGGAACGCATGATCCAGGATATCCGGCTGATGAAGCAGAATAACATTACCTCGGTGCGGACCTGCCACTATCCCAATATCCCTGCGTGGTACGCCCTGTGCGATGAATACGGCCTGTATGTCATGGATGAGGCGAACATCGAGGCCCATGAAATGTGGAATCGCAAGAAACCGCTGCCTGCGGATCCGCTCTGGCGCGACGCCATGATGGACCGCACCCAGCGCATGGTAGAACGCGATAAAAACCATCCGTCAATCATCGCATGGTCAGTGGGTAATGAGAACGGTAAGGGCAAGACGCTGGAGGAGACTTACGCCTGGATGAAGGCGCGCGATCCACAGCGCTTTGTGCATGCATGCGAAGCGGGGACTGATTCGTGGACGGACATTGTCAGCGTGATGTATCCGCCACCCGAAGCGCTCGCGAAATACTCCGCTGAAAAGCAGCAGACGCGCCCCTACATCATGTGCGAATATGCGCATGCCATGGGTAACAGCACCGGCGATCTCTGGTCGTATTGGAAGCAGATCTACACGAAGCCCTATTTGCAGGGCGGTTATATTTGGGACTGGGTTGATCAGGGACTCTACCAGCCGGCGCGTGAAAATCGTTCACGTCAATTTGTGAAACCGCAAAAGGGCGAGCGCCTTTTTGCAGCCTATGGCGGCGATTTCTACTATACCGATGCGCAGGGGGATCCGCTGCATGGCGTGAAACAGGCACATGACGGCGTACCGAGCGATGACAACTTCTGCTGCAATGGCTTGGTTACGGCGGATCGTACGCCCCATCCTGGTTTAGCCGAGGTTAAGAAAGTTTATCAGAATATCCATTTTGACGCTGCTGACCTTGCGCAAGGTAAGGTCCAGATTAAGAACGGTTTCTTCTTTACGCGTCTGGACGAGATTGCCGCAGGCCGCTGGGAGATTAAGTGTAACGGCACTGTTGTCCAGATGGGTGCGTTTTCCATGCCTGCAATCGCACCTGGGCAAGCTGCAACCATTCACGTGCCGATCAGCTATCGTCTGGAACCGGGATGCGAATACTGGCTGAACATTTTTGCGACCCTCAAGGAGAATACGCCGTGGGCGGATGCCGGACACGTGATTGCGTGGCAGCAATTCGCGTTGCCAGCCGGTCCGCGCGTGGCTCCTGTGGATGTGCCTGCATCCACGACACAGAAGGTTGAGAGCAGTAAGGATGGCCGCACGATCAGCATTGTCGGCAAGGAGCATACCGCGCGCGTGGAGAACGGGTTCCTGGTCTCGTTGAGCTATCAGGGACGCGAATGGCTTGCGCAGCCTCTGCGTCCTGATTTCTGGCGCATGCCCAACGACAATGATCGCGGATTCAACATGGAGAATGCGTTCGGTGTCTGGCGTGAAATCGGCGCGACGTGGAAGCCGCAGACCGTAAAGATTGTTGAGCAGACGGCTCAGGCGGTGAGCATCCAAGCCTCCGGGAAATTGCCCACGGTTGGGGCCGAATATGCGCTGACGTATACCATACGCGCGGACGGCGATGTAACGGTTTCAGCAAGGTATAAGGGTGTATCCGCAAAGCCGGTAATGCCGCGCTTTGGTATTCAAACCATTCTTAAAGAAGGGCTGGAGGATGTCACATGGTACGGATGCGGACCGCAGGAAACCTATGCCGATCGGTGCGATGCGCAGATTGATGTCTATCAGGGCAAGATCGATGTGCAACACTTTGAATACAGCGAGCCGACCGAGACGGGAAACAAGGTAAACGTCCGCTGGGTTGCACTTTCAGACGCAACGGGTAAGGGATTACTGGTTGTGGCGAATGAGCAGCTTTTAAGTGTGAATGCACTGCGTTTTGGCGCGGTCGACATGTATGGCAAGAAACATTTCTTCCAGATCCCCTTGAAGGCGACGACCACGCTCAACATCGATCTGCGGCAGATGGGTGTAGGGGGTGACAATAGCTGGGGAGCACGTCCGCATGCCGCATTCCAGATCCCCTCGGATAAGCCTTACCAGTATTCCTTTACGCTCCGTCCTTACGATAAGCGCAACAGCACCGTGATTCCAACGGTTCGGTAAGTGACGCGGAAGTATGAATAGAAGCGAACGACGCCTGAGTCGCTCGCTTCTATTTTGTACAGGGTTATGCGTACGCGCGTGCTCCGGCTTCCGCGCAGTTCTCGCCGTCCACTGCGGAGGAAAGGATGCCGCCCGCATAGCCGGCACCTTCACCGCATGGATAAAGGCCCTGGATGCTGGGATGCTCGAAGGTCTCGCGATTACGCGGAATGCGCACCGGGGATGACGTGCGCGATTCGACGCCGACAAGTATGGCGTCGCGCATGATAAACCCCTGCAACTTTTTGTCAAAGGCACGCAAGCCCTCTTCGAGTCGCGTGCGAATCCCCGCTGGCAGCCATTCGTGCAGGGCTGAACGACTGAGGCCGGGAATATACGACGTTTCCGGCAGGTCATGCGAGATCCGATGTGCGAGAAAGTCAGTGACCCGCTGTGCTGGAGCGCACTGGCCGCCGCCAGAAAACTGGTAAGCCAATCGCTCCAGGCGCTGCTGCTCGCGCAGTCCACGCAAGGGATCGGTAGATGAGCCCGGGACATCTTCAATGCGCAGTTCGACGACAAACCCCGCATTGGCGAACGGCGAGCTACGGTGAGACGCGGACATGCCGTTGACAACAATGGTTTCCGGCTCGGTTGCTGCAGGCACAATAAACCCGCCGGGGCACATGCAGAAGGAATAGACGCCGCGGCCTTGCACTTGCGTCACCAGGCTGTAACTGCCCGGTGGCAGGAAGGGCAGTTGTTCAAGCTCTTTTTTGTATTGGATCCGGTTGATGATCGCTTGCGGATGTTCGATGCGAACGCCCATGGCAAATCCCTTGGCTTCGAGCGGAATGTTTTGCTGATGCAGCGTCTGGTAGATGTCGCGTGCGGAGTGTCCCGTAGCGAGGATGACGTGCGGCGCATGGATTTCCTCGCCCGTCCGCAGCGTAACGCCGTGGATCCGGTTCTCGTGAATCAGCATTTTTTCCACGCATGCGGAAAATCGGACTTCTCCACCATAGCGCACGATCGTCTCCCGCATGCGTGCGATGATCGACGGAAGTTTGTCGGATCCGATGTGCGGATGCGCTTCGTAAAGGATACGCGGATCAGCGCCATGCGCACAGAAAATTTCCAGAATGCGCTGATTGTCGCCCCGTTTTTTCGACCGCGTGAAGAGCTTCCCATCGGAAAATGTGCCGGCTCCGCCTTCTCCGAAACAGTAGTTCGATTCAGGATCAAGCTGGTGACTGCGATTGAGCTGGGCGATATCGCGTTTGCGCGCCGAGACATCCTTGCCGCGCTCCAGCACAATCGGACGTATGCCGCATTCGATCGATTTCAGCGCCGCGAACAGACCGGCAGGTCCAGAGCCGACAATGATGACCTCAGACTTTCCCGAAACATCGCGATACTGCGGATGCACGCGCACATCTTCCGCAACAGGCGTTGCGAGCTGCGGAGGCTGCTCTGTGCGCAGGTTAACGCGCGCGGTCACATGGACAACAATCGGTTTCCGGCGCGCATCGATCGACTGATGGGTGATGTAAAACGCCTCAATCGCCTCACTGGGTTGCTGAAGATGCGCCGCCAGACAATCGGTCAGACGGTGTCGGTAGTCGCGCGGAGAAAGCGAAAGCTGCGTTTCAATCAGCATATTAGACAACATCGCAGATCGCGATGGCTGTTTTCAGACTGTTGAGCGCATCGCTCTTTTTGGGGACAAACTCTTGTCCGACATATCCGGTATACCCGGTTGCCAGGACAGCCTTCATCAATTGGCTGTAATCGAGCGTCTGCGAAGCATCAATTTCATTGCGTCCCGGCATGCCACCCGTATGATAATGGCCCCAGCAGTTCGCGTGTTTCTGGATATCCTGCAGCGGATTCTCCTTCATCATCGCGGCGTGGTAGATATCGTAGAGCACCTTGACACGCGGTGAATGGACACGCTCAATCAGTTCGGCAAACCAGGCGGTGCTGTCGCCCATATAATCTTTGTGATTGATGGAGTTTAAGTATTCCATGCAGATGGTGACCTTCTTCTCCTCGGCATATCCGCTGATTTGCTTCAACGCGGTTACGCAATTTTCCAGACCGACTTTTTTGTCAAGTCCTTCGGTATTGCCGGAAAACGTGATTACGTTGGGAAAACCCGCTGCGGATGCCGCATCAATGTTTTTTTTGATCGCGGCTAAACAGGCTGCATGATTCTCGACGCGGTTGAGCCCTTTGGGAATCGAATGCGAGTTCGCCATGGAGCAGATCATGCCATACTTTTTCAGCATGGGCCAATCGCCGGTTCCAGCCAGATCAATCGCCTTGACGCCCAGCTCGGCACAGGCGGCCACGAACTGCTCGGTCGACATTTTCTCGCGTTTCATGAATCCGTTGTAACACCAGATGCAGACCGATTGATGGATCTTGTTATTCAGGGTTGCGGCCGCACTGGCGACGTTCGGTACAGCAAGTGCCGCAACGGATGCGCTTGAGAGCTTCAACATGGCGCGGCGCGAGAGTGTGGTCAAGTTGGGGATGAAGATGTTCATATACAGCGTCTCCGTTATTTGGTTGTTTTGACATCAAGATCGCCCAGCGTGTACTGCAGTCCGTCAAGGATATGCCATGCTGTTGCGGGATTGAGGAAAGCGCGCTTGTCGTGACCGAACGAGGTATAAAAAACGCGCCCTTTGCCGTACGAACGGATCCAGCTCACGGCGTAATCCTTGTCCTCGCGTTTCTGTTTTTTTGCTGCAGCGGTCGCCTTGTCGCTGAGATCGAGCGAGACGAGAACATGCAGCTTCTGGCGATCATACGGCGGTGATTTCTGTTGGTAAATTTCATCGCCGAATTTCAACGGGACTGTTTTCAACGTACGATTCAAGACATGGTCCGGATCATCGAGCTTCATGGCCCAGGTGCCTCCTCCACCCCAGGGGTGTCCGTCAAACAGACCGCCAATCATTTCGGCGACTTCGGGGGCCTGATAAAAGCTGTCAGCAGCCGCATGGATGGCGCAGAGGCCATGGCCTGCCTTCACATAGTCGGTCAACGCCGCAGCCAATGTGGGGTGATCCTTGGTCTTGAGCTGGGTTGCATTATTGATCACCAGCGCATCGTATTGAGCGAGCGACGCCGTATTGGTTAAATCCGCATAATCCGTTGAAAACTGAACGTCATAAGCGCCTGTCTTACCGGCCAATTCGAGCAGGGCGTTACCGTAGACAATGCCTTCGCCATGAACATAGCCTTCGCACCGCGAAAAGACCAGGATCTTACGGGCTTTTTTAGGAGTCGCCGTCAATTTCGTGCCGATAAACGTACGCATGACCTGTGTGTGTTCTTCCTTAACAACGGGAAGCGGCTTTGGTTTCGGCGGCTGCTGAGCGATCAGCGGCGTGCATGAGATCAAAAAGAGCGCAGGCAGAAATGCCCGGCGTGTCAGCGAAAAAAACGATTTTGTATTCATAAAATGTCCTCTTAAGTATGAAGGAAGTGTGACGTTTTTTGATTCGTTTTGCAATCTTAAAACAGACTGCGTCGTCTTCAACCGTGCGCATTGACGCCTTTGAGGGACGTTCAGCCCGTGACGCAGTGCTCGGTTATTTTAAGGTGCGGGGTGAGATCCGTCACCCCGTGACTCAGCGCAGCGCACGCGGATCACTCAACGAAGCCGAGCACATGACGCATGGTATAGATACCTGGGGTACGACCTTCCAGCCATAGGGCTGCATGCAGTGCGCCTGAAGCGAAAGCTTCGCGCGAATACGCTTTATGCGTGATTTCAACGCTCTCTTCATCAGCGATCAACGCAACGGTATGCTCGCCGACAATCGCGCCGCCGCGCAGCGCATGGATGCCGATCTCACCGCGTGGACGCTCGCCCGTGATGCCCTCGCGGCCATAGCAGGCCACATCCTTCAATGCGACCTCGCGTCCGGCGGCGGCGGCTTCTGCCAGCATCAGCGCGGTCCCGCTCGGCGCATCCTTTTTCAAACGATGATGCGTCTCGGTGATTTCGATGTCGTAGTTGGGATCAAGCACCTGCGCGGCGCGTTTAACCAGTTCGAGCAGCAGATTGACGCCGAGGCTCATGTTGGCGGCCTGGACGATCGGAATCTGCTGTGCAGCTTTTTGGACAAAGGCCTTTTCATCGTCGCTCAAACCCGTTGTGCCCAGCACGACCGCTTGCTTGTTGGCAATGGCATGTTGTAAATTATTCACGACGGCTGTGTGAAACGTGAAATCGATGACAGCCTCGGCGTGCACAGGCCAGTCGGCGGTATACACGATCTCCGGGCATTCCGCAACGGGTTTCCCGATCAACGGATAATCGCCACGATCCACAGCGGCAACGATTTCACAGCCTGTGATTTTTTTTGAACAGCGCAACAGGTTTTGTCCCATGCGGCCAGCAGCGCCGAGAATGGCAATTTTCATATCGTCCTTTCAGGAGGGGCAGGTTAGATTAAGTTGACCGCACGCAGGGTATGCATGAGTTGCTCGCGCACTTTTTCTGAAGGCTCGCAAAGCGGTAGACGGAAAACGTTTTCGAGGCGCCCCATCATGGCGAGCGCGGTTTTAACCGGAATCGGGTTGGTATCAATAAAGAGATCGCGGAACAGCGCGTAGTAGAGGCGATGCAGTTCGCGCGCACCCATCATGTCGCCGGCGCAGGCCAGGCGGACGAGTTTGCTCATTTCCGCGGGAATCACATTCGATGCCACGCTGATCACGCCGGACGCACCGACGCTGATCATGGGCAACGTCAAACTGTCGTCGCCGGAGAGAACGGTCATTTCACAGGCGTTGCGAATCGCGCTGACGCGCTCCACGCTCCCCGCCGCTTCTTTGATCGCAGCGATCTGAGGGTTTGCCGCGAGCCGCACCACGAGATCCAGGGGAATTTCTTTTCCCGCTCTCCCGGGTACATTGTAGAGCACAACTGGCAACCCCACATCGGCAATAGCGCTGAAATGGCGGTAGAGTCCCTCGCTGTTGGGCTTGTTGTAATAGGGGGTGACTTGCAACGTTGCATCGGCGCCCAATTTCAACGCTTCACGGGTCAATTCCAACGCCTCCGATGTGGCATTGGCTCCTGTGCCGGCAATGACGAGCGCCTTGCCTTTCGCGATGGCAACGGTTTCCGCGATGACGGCAAGATGTTCATCATTGGCCAGTGTCGGCGATTCGCCTGTCGTCCCGACAGGGACAATGCCATCCACGCCATTGGCAATCTGCCACTCGACGAAGTTGCGCAGCGCCGCATAGTCAACGCTCCCATTTTTGTTGAATGGGGTGACAAGCGCGGTAAATGTGCCCACTAAATTCATGTTATTTCCTTAACTGTTCTTTGATTTCCGGTTCTTTCGCAAGATTCGCTGCCCCCAGAACGACCTCTTTGATGATCGCTTTTGACGAATAAGTCGCCTTGGTGACCACATCGAACGTGGTGGGATCTCGCTTAATCGGAGCATTGAGAAACTGGTCGAAAAATGATTTTTTCAGGCGTTTAAAATACCGGGGCGTCTCTTCATGGCGCACAAGCTGAATCCCGCGAATGCGCTCCTGCGTATCAAAACCCGCCAGCAGGACAATGGGGCCCATCTTGCCTTTGCTTGCAGGCGGCACCTGATCGGTCCGAAACACCCATCCGACGGTCACATCATTCGATTTTACTTCAATTACCGGCTGCTCATAACGTGCAAGCTTTAGCGCTTGCGTTTGGGTGTTTTCACCAAACCATGCCTTGATGCACGTTTGCTCATTGACGATATTCGTGGTTTGCGCGTAACATGCTGCGCATGCGCATAGTGCGATTGCGACAAGTCTCAAAAGGTCGTAAAAAATCATTGTCCTCAATTTCTCCAAATACGCTTTTATTTTGCCTTTTTGTCGGCTTAAGATGCAACTCTAAAATTTCAAATCTGCGAATTTGTTGCATCAGCCAAAAGCCAAAATGCGACAGCCGTACGGGCTGTCGCATTTCGACGTGCTAGCGATTCAATTACTTGTCGCTTAACGCTGCAACACCGGGAAGGACTTTGCCTTCGAGGTATTCGAGCGATGCGCCACCCCCCGTGGAGATGTGCGTCATCTTGCTGGCTAGTCCGCTCTTGTTCACGGCGCTGACGCTGTCGCCACCACCGATGATGGAGATTGAACCGCTGTCCGCGACTGCCTGGCAGACGCCGAAGGTACCTGCGGCAAACTTCTTCATTTCGAAGCAGCCCATCGGACCGTTCCAGACAACCGTCTTTGCGCTCTTGATTGCCGAGGCGTAGAGCGCGGTGGTCTTCGGACCGATATCCAGTGCCATCCAGCCCGCGGGAATGTCGTTGCCGACCACCTGCGTATTGGCTTCAGCGTCAAACTTGTCCGCCGCGATGTTGTCAACCGGCAACAGGAGGGACTTGTTGTTGGCCTTGGCCTTGGCGATCATGTCGTTAGCATACTGAAGCTGATCGACTTCGCACAGGGAGTTACCGACGTCGTGGCCCATGGCTTTCAGGAACGTATAGGCCATACCACCACCGATAATCAGCGTGTCGACCTTGTCGAGCAGGTTGTTAACAACCGCCAGCTTATCCGAGACCTTGGCACCGCCGAGGATCGCGACGAATGGACGGGACGGGTTTTCAACCGCGTTACCCAGATACTGGATCTCTTTTTCCATGAGGAAGCCAGAGACGCTCTCCTTGATATACTTGCAGATCACCGCGGTAGAAGCATGCGCGCGGTGCGCGGATCCGAAGGCGTCGTTGCAATAGATATCGCCGTAGGTTGCGAGCTTCTGAGCGAGCGCTTTCTGCTTTTCCTTCAGTGCGGCCTTCTTTTCCTTGTACTCCTCTTCGGTCATTTCATCCGTCTTCTTGACCTTGCCCTCTTCTTCCTTGTAGAAGCGCGTGTTTTCCAGCATGACAATACCGCCGGGCTGAAGTGCAGCGACTTCCGCATCCGCGTTGGCGCAGTCAGCGGCAAACGTGACGGGCTTGCCCAGCATCTTGGCGAGGTATTCAGCGACCGGTTTCAGCGAAAAATCAGCTTCGTAGCCCTTGCCTTTCGGACGGCCCAGATGTGACATCAGCACGAGCGATCCGCCTTGTTCCAGCACATAGTTGATCGACTGAAGGGCGCCTTTGATACGCGTATCATCGGTGATCACGCCTCCCTTGATGGGTACGTTGAAGTCAACGCGCATAACAACACGCTTGCCCTTGAGGCAAACGTCACGAAGTGTTTTCTTGCTCATAGTTACGGATTTCCTTTCAAAATTGAGTTTAAAGTATACTGGTTTTACCGTCGGTTTGTCCAGCGTCCCTTTGGAAAATCAGATTTTCTTATGGAACGTACGGTTGATCACATCGAGTTGCTGTTCGCGCGTCAGCTTAATGAAGTTCACCGCATAGCCCGAGACGCGAATAGTCAGTTGCGGATATTTTTCGGGGTGTTCCATGGCGTCAAGCAGCATTTCGCGCTGCAAGACATTGACGTTGATATGATGACCTTTTTCGGTAAAATAGCCATCCATCAGATCCACAAGGTTCTGGATGCGGTCTTTCTTATCGCGTCCAAGCGCTTCCGGCACAATCGAGAAGGTGTAGGAAATCCCGTCTTCGCTGTAATCGTACGGAAGCAGCGCGACCGATTTCATGGCGGCAATGCAGCCGTGCGAATCGCGGCCATGCATGGGGTTCGCGCCGGGCGCAAAAGGTTCGCCGCCCTTGCGGCCATCCGGAGTCGATCCCGTGACCTTGCCGTACACCACGTTCGACGTGATGGTCAGGACGGATAGCGTCGGTTTCGCATGGCGGTAGGTCCGATGCTTGGAAAGGCGGCCCATGAAGGTTTTCACCACCTCGACGGCGATCTCATCGACGCGCGGATCGTTGTTGCCGAACTTCGGATAATCGCCCTCGATTTCGAAATCAACAGCAAGACCACGCTCATTGCGAATCGGTTTGACCTTGGCGTACTTGATCGCCGAGAAGCTGTCCGCAACGACGGAGAGCCCGGCAATGCCGCAGGCCGCAGTGCGGAAGACATCTTCGTCGTGGAAGGCCATCTGCAAGCGCTCGTAGCAATACTTGTCATGCATGTAATGGATGACATTGAGGGTATTGATATACATGCGCGACAGCCAGCGACAGATCTGATCGAACTTGCGCACAACTTCATCGTAGTCCAAATACTCGGAGGTGACCGGCGCCATTTCAGGGCCGACTTGATCGCCGGTCTTTTCGTCCTTACCGCCATTGATGCAGTAGAGCAGGGCTTTGGCAAGGTTGGCACGTGCGCCGAAAAACTGCATCTGCTTGCCGATGCGCATCGCGGAGACGCAACAGGCAATGGCATAATCATCGCCAAATTTTTCGCGCATCAACTCATCATTCTCGTATTGAATGGAGGAGGTTTCGATCGAAAGGCGTGCGCAGAACGATTTAAAGGCTGCGGGCAGGCGTGAACTCCAGAGCACGGTCATGTTGGGTTCGGGTGCAGGCCCGAGGTTGGTCAGCGTGTGCATGAAGCGATAGGTCATCTTGGTGACCATATGACGGCCATCCACACCCACACCGCCGAGCGATTCCGTGATCCACGTTGGGTCGCCGGAGAAGAGCGCGTCATACGACGGCGTGCGCAGGAAGCGTACCATGCGCAGTTTCATCACAAAGTGATCAACAAATTCCTGGATCTGTTCCTCGGTGTAACGCTTCTCCGCTAAATCGCGCTCCGCATAAATATCGAGGAAGGTCGAGACGCGTCCAATCGACATGGCTGCGCCGTTTTGCTCCTTCACCGCGCCCAGATAGGCAAAGTAAAGCCACTGGATGGCCTCCTTGGTGTCGCGCGCCGGTTTTGAAATATCAAAGCCGTACGATTGCGCCATAGCCCGCAACTCTTTCAAGGCGCGGATCTGCTCGGAGATTTCTTCGCGGAGCTGGATAGCCTCGGTGTCCATGGCGTCAAAGACATGACGCTGCTTCGCCTCTTCCTTGTGCGCAAGGAGGAAATCGATGCCGTAAAGCGGCAGTCTGCGGTAATCACCGATAATGCGGCCGCGTCCATAGGCGTCGGGCAGTCCCGTGATGATGCCGTTGTGACGGGCAAGTTTCATCTCGTCGGAGTACGCATCAAAGACGCCATCGTTGTGGGTCTTGCGGTATTTGAAGACTTCACCGATTGCATCGGGAAGTTCACGGTTGTAGGCGTGTAACGAGGATTGAACCGTCCTGATGCCGCCAAACGGCATAATGGCCCGCTTCAGAGGCATGTCGGTCTGGATGCCGACGATCTGCTCCTTGTCGCGGTCAATATATCCCGGCGCATGCGAGACAATCGTCGAAATGCGCGTGTTGTCGATATCGTAGACGCCACCGCGGGCGCGCTCTTCCTTCATGAGCTGCGTGATCTCATTCCAGAGATCGAGCGTGCGCTGCGTGGGCGGTGTTAAAAAGGAGTCGTCACCATCGTAGGGGGTGTAATGCGTAATAATATACTCGCGGACATTGATGCCGATACGCCAAATATCATCTGTGTGTGCCATACGCTACCTCCTGGGTTAGTTTTGGGTTAAAAGATGTGACCACGCGTGCGCCGCGTTGCGCAAGGCATGTCCGCGGTGCGACAGTGCATTTTTCGTGGCATGATCGAGCTCGGCGAACGTTTTCGCATAGCCGACGGGAATAAAAAGCGGATCGTAGCCAAAGCCGTTTGTTCCGCGCGGTGCCGTGGCGATTGTTCCTTCACACGAACCGCTGACGGTCCATTCACGGCCATCGGGCGCACGCAAGGCAATGACGCAGCGGAAACGTGCGGATCGGTCTGAGGCATCCTGTAAAGCCTGCAGCAACTTTGCATTGTTGTTAGCGTAATTGCACGGCTCCCCCGCATAGCGCGCAGAGTAGACGCCCGGCGCATTGTTGAGGGCGCACACTTCAAGCCCGGAGTCATCGGCCAGCGTCCAGAGTTCGGAGGCCTCGCCCAGTTCGCGCGCCTTCTTTAAGGCATTGCCTTCAAAGGTCTCCGCATCTTCAATCACGTCTTCAGGCAAGTTCGCGACATCGTCGGGCGAGACAATACAAAGCCCCGGCAATGAAAAAATCTGACGGATCTCTTTCAGTTTGTGTGCGTTGCGCGTAGCGATTAAAAGGTTCATGGTTTACAGTTAGCCTTAACTAAGTTAGTCAGAGTAACATTTTCCCATCCCGGAAGCGAGAGAAAAAATTCAAAAAGAACGGCGCAAGCAAACGCGTCGAAAAGTGCATCGTGCGGCTGGCGGTTACAGAGGCGCACAATGCGTTCTGTCAATCCCAGCGCGCACGTTACATCCTCCAGCGATTTTGACGTCAAATCGGGGTAGGCGTAGCGCGCCAGATCCAGCGTGTCAACCCAGGGACCCAGATGATGCAACGGCGCCATCCGCGTGAGCAGGCTACGCTCGGTGCCGATGTTGTGCGCAACGAGCGCACGCCCTTGAAGACGGGGGAGCACGGCGTGTAGCAATTCATGGGGATGCGGCGCTGCGGCGAGCTGTTCGCGCAGCAGCGCATGCCGTCCCGGGGCATGTGGATTAAACGGACGGTCGCCAACATGGATCAGCGATTCAAATTGTGATTCCGGCTGGACGCGTCCTTGGTCGACGTTGACCAGACCGATCTGCCAGGGCTCAATAGGAAACCCGCACACTGCCCCCGTGGTCTCGAAGTCGAGAACAACAAAGGTCATTGCGCGGGCTTTCGTATTTGTCACCATTAGCTTTGGAGGGACGTGATGCAGATCGTGCCGTAGATATCGTCTGCGCTGCATCCGCGCGAGAGGTCATTCACCGGCTTGGCCAGGCCTTGGACCACAGGGCCGAGCGCCGCAGCACCTGCCAAGCGTTCAACAAGCTTGTAGCAGATATTGCCTGCTTGCAGATCAGGGAAGATCAGGACGTTTGCATCACCTTTGATGACGCCGTTCTTGTTCTTTGATGCGCCGACAGAGGGCACGATAGCCGCATCGGCTTGGATTTCGCCATCCACTACAGCATCAACGTGCTGTTCCTCGAAACGAACTTTGGTCAATTCAGCGGCAATGCGCACCTTATCGACCAGTTCGTGCTTGGCGCTGCCTTTGCTCGAAAAGCTCAGGAACGCAACGCGCGCCTGCTTACCGATGAGTTTTTTGTAGGTGAGGGCGGTCGCATGTGCGATATCAACGAGTTCTTCCGCGGTCGGGCAGGGGTTCACTGCGCAGTCCGCAAAGAGCAGGGTGGTGTTACCCGATGCTGTCGGCGTCTTCAGGTCCATGATGAACGCCGACGAGGCCAACTTGATGCCCTTGGCTGTTCCGACGCACTGAAACGCGCTGCGCAGCATATCACCGGTCGAGGCGATGGAGCCTGCGACAAGACCTTGCGCCATATCCTGCGCGACCATCATGCCGCCGAAATAGAGGCGTTTGCTCTTGAGCGTTGCCAGGGCTTCTTCCTGGGTCATCCCTTTTGCTTTGCGTTTTTCATAAAAGGCATTGGCCAACGCGGGTAACAGCTCCGAGGTCGTATAGTCAATCGTCCGGATTTGCTGCGAAGCCAGGGTTACGCCGGCCTGCGCCTCGGCCGCCGCGATTTCAGCGGGGATTCCCAGTACGATCGGTTGGCACAGCTTGTTCTGGGCTGCTTTTACAGCTGCAACGATTACGCGGGGATCCATCCCCTCCGGCAGTACAATCGTTTTGCGGGCAGCCTGTGCTTTGGGAATTAACGAATCTAAAATGCTCATTGTGTTCCTTGTTACTTTTTAAATGCATCTGCAAGGATGCGAAACGTTTCACGGGCAATCATCAGTTCTTCGTTTGTCGGAATAACGATTGCCGGGGTCTTTGAATTGTCCGTTGAAATCACGGACTGCTTGCCGAAGGTAGCATCGTTCTTATCATCGTCGAGTTTGCAGCCAATGGCCTCCAGACGGGAGATGATCGCCTTGCGCGCAGGCGCACTGTTCTCGCCGATACCGCCGGTAAAGATAATCGCATCCGCGCCGCCGAGCAGGGCGTAGTAGCCGCCGATGTAAAAGGCGGTGCGATGGCCGAACATTTCAACTGCGTTGGCGGCGGCGGCCTTGCCTTGAGCGCGCGCATTGATGGTGTCGCGCATGTCGCCGCTCTGAATGCCGTTGATGCCGTAGAGTCCGCTCTTCTTGTTCAGTACGGTATCGATCTCGTCGACGGTCATTCCCTTACGTGCCAGAAAGAAAATGATCGCGGGATCAATGTCGCCGCAGCGCGTTCCCATGATCATACCGGGCAACGGCGTCAAGCCCATGCTGGTATCCAGCACCTTGCCGCCGTTAATGGCCGCAATAGAAGAGCCGTTGCCCATGTGGCAGGTAATCAGTTTGAGTTCGGAAAGCGGACGCTTCAGAAAATCGGCAGCAGCCTGCGACACAAATTTGTGCGATGTTCCATGAAAGCCATACTTGCGGATGCCGTACTTGTCGTAATACTCCTGCGGAAGGGCATACATGAACGCGTGCTTGGGCATACTCTGATGAAATGCGGTATCGAAGACCGCGACGTTGGGGACTTGCGGAAAGACCGTTTCGCAGGCCACGATACCATCCAAGTTGGGCGGATTGTGCAACGGAGCCAGTTCCGAACACTTACGAATGCTTGTCTTGACATCTTCCGTGACAATGGTTGAATCGGAAAATTCTTCTGCTCCGTGGACAACGCGATGTCCGATGGCGGAGACTTCTTTCAGGTTCTTGATCACGCCCGCTTTCGCATCAGTCAGCATTTTGCAGGCCATGGCCAATGCTTTACCATGGTTTTCCGCAGAGATGATCTGCTCGTGTTTCGGTTCGCCACTGCGCTGGTAAACCAAGTTGGCATTCGGAGTGCCGATACGTTCGACCATACCTTTGGCAAGGATCGTTTCGTTGACCATGCTGAACAGCATAAATTTCAAAGAAGAACTGCCGGAATTGACAACAAGAATTTTTTCGTATTTTTTGTATGGCATGAATCACCCTACTGCACAAATGAACGATTTTTTGCATGTAAAAATCGGGCGTACAGACTACTGATACGTCGAAAAAAAACGGAATTCATTGTGCTCCTGTTGAGGCGAAGATTCAAGCTTCAAAATTATTTTTTTTAATTGATCCAAGTTTGCGGTTGAATCGAATATGAAAATAGTGTAAAGTACAGCCATTCATGTCCGACAAAGAGCGGGCGTAAACGAGGAGAAGAGAAGAAATGAGTCAGCATTCCAGCTTAAAAGGTTCGGGCAAAATTACCGCGAAACGCAACGTTCTGAAACGTTTCGAGCGCGTCAACCTGTTGAAGAAGCGTGGCCAGTGGAAAGATGGCGATCGCGGCTTGGGTCTGCGCAAGACGAAGCCTGAGGCGTAATCCGTCTTCGATTTCTTCACATGTTAGAAAAACCACAGGTCAGCGGCCTGTGGTTTTTTGCATTTTATGCATGTTTTTGTGTAATTGCATTGACGCAAACAAGATAGATTCGGTACTGTAGGTGCATCATAAGTAAGGGGGGGAGATATATGTTCGGTCATTTTTCGTGTTTTGTTCTCGTCGCGCTCAGCGGTGTTCTGGTGGCTGGTGCGCAAACTAAATCTGTGGAGACATCCCGCGAGGATGTGGCTAAACGTGTTCAGCTGATCAGCGCCGAGCATCCGCGCCTGTTCCTCGATGCAGCCGGCTTTGAACATCTTAAAACACAGCTTTCTTCTTTTGAGGAAGGCCGTCTAGCATTTGAACGTCTCCTGTTTGAAGCCGATTGCGCAGTGGCGGGAAAACCGTTTACGCGAACACTCGAAGGGTTTCGTCTGCTCGGCGTTTGCCGCGACGCCTTGCATCGGATGACGGTTTTAGCCATGGCCTACCGTCTGACGCATAAACCTGTGTATCTCGAACGCGCGTCGCGTGATCTGGAGAGCGTGTGCGCGTTTACGGATTGGAACCCCTCACATTTTCTCGATGTCGCGGAAATGACCTTGGCGGTTTCCATCTGTTATGATTGGCTCTATAACGACCTTGAGAGCGGCTTGCGCGCCCGCATTGCGGAGGTGATTCTGCAAAAAGGACTTTTGACCTCCAAGAAATCTGCAGGATGGGTCAAGGCAAGCAACAACTGGGGGCAGGTTTGTCATGCCGGTATGATGGCTGGCGCCTTTGCGTTGGCCGAAACGCATCCTGATTTGGCTGCGGAGATTATCCACCGCGCGATCGTGCACCTTCCCCGCCCCATGAGAGCAAGTTTTTCACCGAATGGCAGCTATCCTGAAGGTCCTGGATATTGGTCGTATGGCACGGACTTCAACGTGCTGGCGATTGAATTACTCCAGACATTACTCAAAAGCGACTTTGGTTTGATGTCCATCCCCGGCTTTGTTGCAACCGCGGAATACATGAATTTCGTAACCGGGCCATCAGGAAAAACATTTAATTATGCCGATGGGGGAATGGGCCGCGGTCCGGACTGTGCTCTCTGGTGGTTTGCCCGTACGCTTAAACGCCCCGATTTGGTGGCTGGCACAGAACGCAATCTGTTCGTGCAGTATTGCCAACGGCGCAAAGGCGGCAGTGACCGTCTCTTTGTCTTTTTTCTTGCATGGCTTCAACCGAGGACGGAAAACTGTACAGTAAAAGCACCGCTCTGCTGGTCGCCTGGCGGCATAGTTCCCATCGCGATTCTGCGTAGCAGCTGGAATCCGACCAATTCAGTTTTCGTAGGGCTGAAGGCCGGTGCACCCAATGGACCGCATGGACATATGGATGCGGGATCGTTTGTTTACGACGCATACGGTGTACGGTGGGCCTACGATTTGGGCCCCGAAAATTATAACGGCATTGAACAGCGGGGAATGAACTTGTGGAGTTTCAAGCAAGGAAGCGATCGCTGGAAGATTTTCCGCCTCAACAATTACAGCCATAATACCCTGACTCTCAATAACGCGCTGCAATGTGCAACAGGCGCTGCGCGCGTGGTCGCTTTTGACACTGAAAAAGAACCTACGGTGACACTCGACCTCACGCCAATGTATCCAGATGTCAAGACGGCAACACGTCAAGCGACCTTGCGCACAAACAATGAACTGCTGCTCAGCGACCGCCTGAGCGGCGTTGCGGCTGGCACGCGGATCCGCTGGCAGATGATGACGCGCGCAACCGTGAACACATCGCGGCCGGGCATTGCGACGCTGAGTGAGCAGGGGAAAACACTTACGCTCAAAGGCACGTGCGGAAACGATGTGACCTGGTTTGAGGAAGATATTTCCAAACCCAAGGCGGAGTGGGATTCCGCGAACAAGGGGTATCGACTCGTCGGATTTGAAACAATCGCGCCTGAAAAGGGGATCGTGTCGATCGATGTCCAGTTCATCCCGGCACCCTAACCGACTCATTCAATCGTGCGATTGGAGCAGCGTGTTTCCGGAACGAACCCGCATCGCTCCAGCGCGGAAGCGGCCTGATCATCGGTGATGCGGGTTAAAAGCGCGCGTGTCGTGTACGCGGTCGAAATCGAGAAATAAATCGTTGCACCCTTGATGACCTCGATGGCTTCACCCGCCTCAGGATCAGGCGGCGTATGCGCCCCGTACGACTTAATGTCGAGCATATGTTTGCCTGCGGGAATAGCCAGTTGGGTATACTCGCCTGCGCGCAGAGCGAAAATTTCATGGCCATCCAACGTCACATAATAGGTCGCGAGATTACCAATCGGGTTGGGCGGACGAATTAAAACGAGCTGGGCCGTTTCCGGTGAGTCAGCCAACATCGATCCAATACGACCAGACGTCGCACATCCGGCAAGGAACGTGATTGTCAGCCCGACAAAAAAGAGCCCCTGTAAGAAGAAAGCTATAAACGCATGTTTTTTCATTCCGGTATCACAATGCGGATGAGCATGTTTGAACCCATGCGCTCAACGATCTCCTGCGTTATCGGGCCCGTTCCCTGAATATTTTTATAGGTGCCCCAGAGCAACGCGTTCTGACCATCCTTCAGTCCATTAGCATTGGTCTGGATGATGTAGGCTTGATTCACCAGCGAGGTGAAGGTCAGTGCGAACGTCAATGCATTCTGCGGTACAAAGCTAAGGATGTTCGGCACAGGCGGCGTTTCAGGAGGTAACGGTTCGCTAATCGTGACGGTATCCGCGCCAAGAACCGTATAGGGTGTCGAACTGACGGTCGAAAGACCACTTAGCAGATACGTTCCTGGCAATCCTGTCACCGTATAATGGAATGTTTTTGCAAGAATGCGA
>CAZMLC010000022.1:26621-35337 GCA_964567125.1 uncultured Akkermansia sp. | reverse complement strand
GTTCCCTGCAGCACGGCGAGAAACCCCTGCGCCGGATTTAAGGCGAGCAATCCGACAAAGCCGGCCAGCAGCATCGCCAAGCCGGGCGACATTCCGGTAAAGAGGATCAACCCCAGCATCAGCGCAATTCCCAGCAATCCAATCACTGTTCCGTCCATAATCATCCTATCGCTTCTTAATCGTCAACTGAAACCATGCCGTTCGCAACCTGCACCGGTTCATCGCAGACCTCATTGATCGTGGCGCTTTTCTTGTCGTGTCCGGCAAGCAGCAGAATGAAATCGGTCAGGAATGAGATCCCGAGCAGAACGAGCCCCAGCACAACACCGTACATGAGCCAGGGATAGGGCATTTTCAGCGTTTCGGAAACTTCGCCCGCCTGCAGCAAGGTCGTGGCGCGGCAGGCAAGCTGGTAGGCGAGAATGAACATCAGCAGGAAGCCGGCCAGCATGTTGAAGGTGCCGATCCAGCGCCGCGTCCGCAATGAATAGGCGCGCGTAAAGAAGTCAAGCTCCACGTGGCCGCGTTGACGTTGCGTCTCAGCCAGTGCTAGCGCAGCCATCAGCGCGCCGGCGAATCCGGAAAGTTCATAGCTTGCGCTGATCGGATGCTCGCAGAGGCGGCAGGCCATGTTGCTCGCGGCCAGCAGGACCAGCGCCAGCAGCAGTAGACCTGAAAGAACCATTCCGGCCAGACAGAGCCGTTTTTCAAAAATCACCAATCGGTCGAACATGGCTTAGTTGGCCTTCCTGCTCTGAATGAAATCAAGCACCGCTTTGCCATCGATACCCTTGGCCGTGACGCGGCGGACATAGTCTTCCATGCTCGGTTCGCCTGCCTTACGCAGCGCCGCCTGATCCTCCGCGGTGAGCGTGTTGATGACCAGGTTGTGCTTCTCCTTGGCCCATGCGAGCGACTCCTCGACGTGCTGGTCGACATAGGCGCCGGTCCATTCCGCCTGATCAAGGTAGAGACTGTCAAGCGCCTGCTTCACCTCGGCCGGCAGGGCGTCATACTTGGCCTTGTTCATCACCACGGCGAAACTGATAACCGGCAGATCGGCCTTTAAGACAAAGGGACAGTAGGCCGCATAATTCATGTCCTTCAACACTTCACCGGAGGAGACAATCCCCTTCACCACGCCCTTTTGTAGCGCGTCCGGAACGTCGGATTGCGGCATGGCGACCGGCGAGGCGGCCAGGCAGGTCAGGAGCGCGGCACCGGTCCCGGATGAACGCAGGGCCATGTTTTTCAGATCCGCCAGCGTCTTGACCTCCTTGGTGCTCATCACCATCGCCGGCGGACAGGTGAAGACCGTCAGCACTTTGACCTTCTCGAACTCCGCAGGTTTGAAGGTCGCAATCAGCTCAGCCAGAATGCGGCTCGCGCGCTTCGCATGGTTTAGGAAGTGCGGCAGATCCATGGCTTCCGAGACCGGGAAGCGTCCCGGCTGGTAGCTCATGGCGAAATTGCCGATATCCGCTGTGCCGGCGATCACGCCATCGAAAATATCCTTCGCGCCCAGCAGCGTACCGCCGGGATAGGTGTTCACCTTGACCTTGCCTTGCGTGCGTTTCTCAACTTCGGTTTTCCAGTGCTCCATCTGCACGCAGGGGAAAGTCGACGCCGGCGGAAAATTCGCATAGTTCAGCGTGATCGTCGCAGCGGCCTGCGTGGCTGCGGGCTTGCCGCAGCCCAGCATCAAACCTGCGAGAGCCGTGGCTAAAAAAAGACCACACAGCGGGGGTATATAGGTACAAACAAAGTGTTGCTTCATCATTTCAAACTCCTCAGCGGAAAAAAGTAAGCATGATTCTATGTAAAGAAACAACCCAATGTAAAGCAGATTCTGCTGGGAGGGCTGGGAATACTGGAAGTACTGGGAATACTGGGCTTAGACTGCGGGCCAGTATTCTCAGTATTCACAGTCCTCCCAGCGCTCCCGCTTGCGCACTTCGTTCTTGCGCTTTGCGCGCGGTGTCGGTACGCTGATGGAAAAATCGAAAGGGGAAAGAGGCGCATATGGATCAGGAGCAGCGAGCGAATCGTAAAAAAGTCATGGGGCGGAGCATTCGGTTGGGGCATTGTGTCTGCGATCCTGTCAAGCCGTGTCCCTGTCCGCTCTTTCAGGAACGGAATGTCTGTCTCTGTGCAGGCGAGCATCTGCCGGTCGATGGTTCTGTGGCGGTCAAACTCACGGAGCATGTGCGCAGTGCGGGCTGTGCGAGCAAGATCGGACAGAAGGATCTGCACGCCGTGCTGGCGCAGCTGCCCGTGGTCTCGGATCCGCGGCTCATCGTCGGGATGGCCTCTGCGGACGATGCGGGTGTCTTTGAAATCCAGCCGGGGCTGCTGCTGGTGCAGACCGTGGATGTCTTTACGCCTGGCGTGGACGATCCCTATACCTTCGGACGGATCGCGGCGTGCAATTCGCTCAGCGATGTCTATGCCATGGGCGGACGTCCCATCACGGCGCTCTCGATCATCGGTTTCCCGATTCACACCCTGCCGCATTCGGCCATGACCGCGATTCTGAAGGGCGGTATGGATGTCCTCGCCGAGGCCGGCGCGTTGCTGGTGGGCGGCCACAGCATCAACGACGAGGAGGTCAAGTTCGGCCTGGCTGTGACCGGTACGGTGCAGCGGGAGGAGCTCACGACCAATGCCGCGGCGCAGCCCGGCGATGTGCTGATCCTGACCAAGCCGCTGGGCACCGGCATTATTTCGCTGGCCGGGCAGATCCAGCGCGCCTCCGTGGCAGCCCGGACAGCTGCCGCGCAATCCATGGCGACGCTGAACCGCGTGGCTGCGGAGGTGATGGTGCGCTTCGGCGTGAAGGCCGCGACCGACGTGACCGGCTTCGGGCTGCTCGGCCACCTGACGCGCATGATGATCGAGAGCCAGTGCTGCGCGGAGATTGATTTTGACCATTTGCCGCTTCTGCCCGAGGTGTTGGACTATGCGCGCGAGGGCATGTACAGCGGCGCGAACGAACGCAATGCCTCGTTCAGCGCGCGCTACACCACCTTTGCCGAACGGCTGGGCGAGGCCGAGCAGGCGATCCTCTACGATGCGCAGACCTCGGGCGGCTTGCTGATGGCCGTGCCCAGTCAAAAAGCGGACGACTGCCTGGCCGCGCTGCATGCGGCAGGCGTGACGGCTGCCACGCGCATCGGGCGGATCACCGCGATCGGGACCGGGCACGTCACTGTCTCATAACTGGGCAACAATGTCCCGTTTTGGGCACGCGTGACACAGCGCACGTCCCGTCAAATCCGCAAAAAACGCGCAATATCCTTATTTTCAAGGCGTAAAGGCGCTTTTTTAGGTGATTTCATCCCTTGGCACGCAAGGTGCTATAAAGGGGGCATCCGGCGCAGTAGAATTCAGCTGGATAGCTAAGGAGATTACGAATATGGCAAAAGTTTTAGGTATTGATTTGGGAACGACGAACTCGTGTATGGCGGTCATGGAAGGTGGCGAGCCTGTGGTGATTCCGAATGCGGAAGGCCTGCGCACGACGCCGTCGATTGTTGCTTTCACCAAGACGGGCGAACGCTTGGTCGGTCAGGCTGCGAAGCGTCAGGCGGTCACGAATCCGAAGAACACCGTCTATTCTGTGAAGCGTTTCATGGGCCGTCGTTACGATGAGATGGCGCATGAGATTTCCATGGTTCCGTACGATGTGACGCGCGCGGCTAACGGAGATGCGCAGGTTTCCGTTGCAGGCAAGACCTATTCGCCTCCGGAGATCTCCGCAATGATCCTGCAGAAGCTGAAAGCGGATGCCGAGGCGTTTCTGGGCGAGACCATCACGCAGGCCGTGATCACGGTGCCGGCATACTTCAACGATTCACAGCGCCAGGCGACCAAGGATGCGGGACGCATTGCCGGTCTGGAAGTGCTGCGTATCATCAACGAGCCGACCGCGGCCTCGCTGGCTTACGGTTTGGATAAGAAAAAAGATGAGAAGATCGCGGTCTACGACTTCGGTGGCGGTACCTTCGATATTTCCGTGCTGGACATCGGCGATGGCGTCTTTGAGGTGAAGGCCACGAACGGCGATACGCACCTCGGCGGTGACGATCTGGACCAGGCGATCATGAACTGGTTGATCGAGGAGTTCAAGCGCGAAAACGGCATTGACCTTTCCAAGGACATGATGGCATTGCAGCGTCTGAAAGAGGCTTCTGAAAAGGCGAAGTGCGAACTCTCCTCCGCAACCAATTCCGAGATCAACCTGCCGTTCATCACGGCGGACGCTTCGGGACCCAAGCATTTGAACGTGACGCTGACGCGTGCGAAAATGGAGCAGCTGACCGATGCGTTGGTTGAGCGCACCTCCTCGCCGTGCCGCAAGTGTATGCAGGATGCCGGGCTCAGCACCGTGGACGAAGTGGTGCTGGTCGGTGGTCAGACGCGCATGCCGAAGTTGCAGGAAAAGGCCAAGCAGCTGTTTGGCAAAGAGCCGCACAAGGGCGTGAACCCGGATGAAGTCGTGGCTGTCGGCGCGGCGATCCAGGGCGGTATTCTGAAGGGCGAAGTGAAAGACGTCCTCTTGCTCGACGTGACGCCGCTGACGCTCGGTATCGAGACGCTGGGCGGTATCCGTACCAAGCTGATCGAGCGTAACACCACGATTCCGACCCGCAAGAGCGAGATCTTCAGCACGGCCGCAGACAATCAGCCGTCCGTTGAGATCCACGTGCTGCAGGGCGAACGAGAAATGGCGCGCGACAACAAGACCATCGGCAAGTTCCACTTGGATGGAATCCCTCCGGCACCGCGCGGACGCCCGCAGATCGAAGTGACCTTCGACCTCGACGCCAACGGCATTCTGAACGTCAGCGCCAAGGATCTGGGCACCGGCAAGGAGCAGAAGATCACGATCACCGCCTCCAGCGGCCTCTCGAAAGATGAAGTCGAGAAGATGCGCAAGGATGCTGAGCTGCACGCCACGGAAGACGCCAAGCGTCGCGAAGAGGTGGAAGCCCGCAACCAGGCGGAGAATCTCTGCTACCAGACGGAAAAGGTCTTGAGCGATAATGCGGACAAGATCCCTGCCGATCAGAAGGCGCCGGTTGAAAAGGCCGTGGCAGATCTGAAGGACGCCTTGAAGAGCGGTTCGCTCGATGAAATCAAGGCCAAGCAGGACGAGCTGGTCAAGGCGATGGAACCTGTCTCGCAGGCGATGTACAGCCAGCAGCAGGCGGCTGGTGGCGCGCAGGCCGGAGGTCAGCAGACCTACGACAACAACAGCGGGGCCACGTCCGACAACGCCGAGAGCGGTTCGGGTAAGCCGGGCGATGACGGTGTCATCGATGCGGAATACACGATGAACGACGGCAAGAAGTAATTTGAACAGGAGGGCGCAGTGGCGCCCTCCCATCCCTCGAATGGCCTGGTCGCAAAGCCAGGCCGCAACTTAACAAACAAGGAGAACACACACCATGACGAAAATCCGTCCTCTGGGCGACCGCGTGCTGGTTGAGCCCATCGAACTGAAGGAAGTAAACAAGGGTGGCATTATCATTCCTGACAATGCAAAGGAAAAGCCGATGGAAGGCAAGGTTATCGCGGTTGGTAAGAAACGTGATGACGATGGTAAGGAAATCGCTTTTGACGTCAAGGCTGGTGACAAAGTGCTGTTGCCGAAGTATGGCGGCACGGAAGTGAAGATCGGTGATAAGACCTATCAGCTCGTTCGTGAAGATGATCTGCTGGGCGTGATTGAATAAGTAAAAGTGATCAGTGACTAGTGGTCAGTGGTTAGTGAAATGGTTCAAAGTTGCAAAGATTTGCTCGTATGGCAAAAAGCGGTAGCACTCGTCAAAGAGGTCTATCAAGCGACTCAACCGTTTCCACCCCATGAGCTGTATGGTCTAGCTGGTCAACTACGTCGGGCTGCTGTCTCGGTTCCCTCGAATATCGCAGAGGGGCAGGCGCGGCAATCATCAGCGGAATTTCATCATTTTCTGACCATCGCATATGGTTCACTTGCTGAACTGGATACACAGGTGATTATTGCTCGAGAGCTCGGTTATTTGACTGACGATGGAGCGAATAGCCTGAGCAATAAGACTGCGGAAGTTGGACGGATGATGAATGCGTTGATCTCTCAAATTGCGAAGAAAAGAACAAACAATGAACGCTGATTGGCGATGCGTGGTGTACTGATCACTGATCACTAACCACTGATCACTAATCACCAACATGAGGAACTCAAATGTCTGCAAAGCAAATGTTATACGATGTGGAAGCGCGTCAGAAGATTCTGAACGGCATTTCCAAGTTGAGCAAGGCTGTCTCGTCGACCCTCGGTCCGTGCGGTCGCAATGTGATTCTCGACAAGAAGTTCGGTTCGCCGGCGATCACCAAGGACGGTGTCTCCGTGGCGAAGGAAATTGAACTGCCTTGCCCGTTTGAAAACATGGGCGCCCAGATGGTGCGCGAAGTCGCAAGCAAGACGAGCGACATCGCCGGTGACGGTACGACCACCGCCACGCTGCTGGCTGAGGCCATCTATCGCGAAGGTCTGAAGAACGTCACCGCAGGTGCCAATCCGATGGCCATCAAGCGCGGTATCGACGCAGCGACCAAAGCGGTTGTCGATGCGATCGCCAAGCAGGCCAAGCGGGTGAAAGATCCTTCCGAAATCGAGCAGGTCGCGACGATCTCCGCCAACGGCGAAGCTGAAATCGGTTCGATCATCTCGGACGCGATGGACAAGGTCGGCAAGGACGGCACCATCACGGTTGAAGAGGCCAAGACCCTCGAAACCACCCTCGATGTCGTCGAAGGTATGCAGTTCGATAAGGGCTATCTCTCGCCGTACTTCGTGACGAGCCCGGAAGAGATGGAGTGCGTGCTCGAGAATCCCTACATCCTGATCTTCGAGAAGAAGATTTCGAGCTTGAACGACATGCTCCCGCTGCTCCAGGGCGTGGCGAAGACCGGCAAGCCGCTGATGATCATCGCTGAGGACGTCGAAGGCGAAGCCCTCGCGACCCTCGTGGTGAACAAGCTGCGCGGTACGCTGCAAGTCTGCGCGGTCAAGGCTCCTGGCTTTGGCGATCGCCGCAAAGCGATGCTCGAGGATATCGCTATCCTGACGGGCGGCAAGATGATCAGCGAAGATCTCGGAATCAAGCTCGAGAACGTCGAAGTGAGCGATCTCGGCCGTGCGAAGAAGGTGACGGTTGACAAGGACAATACCACGATCGTGGAAGGCGCAGGCAAGACCAGCGACATCCAGGCGCGCGTGGCGTTGATCAAGAAGCAGATCGAAGAGACCTCGTCCGACTATGACCGCGAGAAACTCCAGGAACGCCTGGCGAAGCTCGCCGGCGGCGTGGCCATCATCAAGGTCGGTGCTGCAACCGAAGCCGCGATGAAGGAGAAGAAGGATCGCGTGGATGACGCACTGCATGCAACGCGCGCTGCGGTTGAAGAGGGTATCGTCGCCGGTGGCGGCGTGGCTCTGATCCGCTGCCAGAAGGCGTTGGACAACGTCGAAGCTTTCGGCGACGAAAAGGTCGGCGTGGCGATCATCGCCAAGTGCCTGGAAGCTCCGCTGCGTCAGCTCGTCGAGAACGCAGGTCTCGAAGCCGCTTTGATCGTTGAGAACGTCAAGAACGGCAAGGGCGCATACGGCTACAACGTCCGTACCGGCGTCTACGAAGACCTCGTCAAGTCCGGCGTGCTCGATCCGGCTAAGGTGACGCGTAGCGCGTTGCAGAACGCCGCTTCGATCGCGGGTCTGTTGCTCACCACCGAGTGCATGGTCACGGAGATTCCTGAGAAGAAGGAAGCTCCGATGCCGAACCCGGGCATGGGCGATATGGGCATGTAAGCCTGCCTTAAAAGGTATGCAAAGAAAAAGCCGTCGTGCGCAAGCACGGCGGTTTTTTTTATGTTGGCAGCACCTCGAAATCCCCCATATGGGGGATATACGCAACGTGCATTCTTTGAAATACTGTCCCCGCACTGTGTTTGGATGTTTATCTGAACATGGTGTGTCATGCTTACTCATTAGGCAGGTGTAAGCGTATTCGATTGCTCGGCGCATTGGCTGATCCGTCTCACGACGGGGAGGCTGGGCGCATAAGGGGAGTGTCGATAGGGGTGTGTTGAGCGGTTGCCGGCAACGGCAACCGCTTTTTTTATTGCCGAACTTGCTTTAGGGGCTTTATTCGCGTATGCTAAATGCATACTATGTTGTGCCTCGATTTCCAAGAATTAAGCGAATATCTCAACGCGCGTCGCGCGGATTCGGGCGCTGCGCCGTCCTTGCTCCGTGAAGTCGCGCTCGAAACCTATCTTGCTCAGCGCGAAAAGACCTTTACGGAACTGCTTTTCAGCTTGATCCGCGAACGGTGCGATGGCAACGAGGTCGATGTCTACAAGCGGGCGAACGTCGATCGCAAACTCTTTTCCAAGATCCGGAGCGATCGCTTTTATTCGCCGAAGAAGCCGACTGTGCTTCAATTCGCCATCGCCTTGCACCTGACGCTGGAGGAGACCCGCCGGCTGTTGCGCGCGGCGGGCTATTCGCTTTCGCAGAGTGCGCCCTTCGACCTGATCATCACCTATTATCTTGAACGGCAGGTCTACGACCTGAACACCATCAATGCGGCGCTATATCATTTTAAGCAGCCGATGCTGGGAGTGGGAGTAGGTTGATTAGGGGGTAGGTCGTTTAGACTGTAGGTTGATT
>CAZMLC010000022.1:24487-26521 GCA_964567125.1 uncultured Akkermansia sp. | reverse complement strand
GTAGGTTGATTAGGGGGTAGGTCGTTTAGACTGTAGGTTGATTGGGGGGTAGGTTAGTTAGGGAGGGCGAAAATGTCGCTTGGCAGGCGACCCCTGATGCGGCGGGATGCGGTATTGTAGCGGTATTCAAAACAACCCAAGGAGGTTACTATGACTACTCACAATGCTACACCGTTTGACCAGGATGCACCCGCAGCGAATGAACAGCGCTACTATCGGCCGAAGCTGCTCTTCTATCACGCCAATGCCAAGGGCAGCGGCAGCGCGGTCCAGTTCGAATGCGCGGCCGCGACCGGCGACCAGGAGGGGCGGATCTTCGTCTCCATGGCTGCGCAGCGGCAGGTGGCGGATGAGGGACAGAACGCCACGTTTGATTGGAAGAACAAAGTGATCGTTAAACTGGGCTTCAGCGATCTGAGCGCTATCCTGCTGGTCCTCAATGGACGGAGCGCGGAACTCGGCGACGGCAAAGGCCTGTATCACGATTCGAAAAGCTCGACTACGATCATCCGGCTGGCAAAACAGACGGAACCCTATTCCGGCTATGCCTTCGAGCTGTCGCGTAAACCCAAGGAGGAAAACGCCTCCATCAGCCGCGTGCGCATTGTCTTCAGCGATGCCGAAGCGTATGGGCTTGCATGCGCACTGGAACAGAGCATGGGCCTCATCGCCTTTGGTGACTGTATGGCCAGCCGCTGAGTTTGCAGAGGGACGGAGGCTGGGAGTACTGGGAATGCTGGGAGGACGGACTCAGCTAGCTTTTGAATTTCCAGCATCCTCCCTCCAGATGAGCTTTTCTCGTGATGAATGCCCCAAGATATGCTAACGTAAACGAAAAATTGGGAGGATAATGATGAATGGCATTTTGAATCGGGGCGTTGTCGCCTTTTTCTGTGTGTGGGTCTCTGTGGCGGCTGCGCAGGCGGCTTGGACCCTGAAGGAACCGTTCGGGTTTGGTCGCGATGCGCGCGCGGTTGTGACGCGCAAGGACGGCGCGGTGCAGTTTCGCTTTGAGGGTAAGCAGGACTGGGCGTTGCACGGTGTCGGACGCATTCCAGTTCAGCCGTGGCAGGTTTACCGCCTGCATGCGCGCGTCAAGGGACGCGGCGAGGCGGATCTGAGCGTTGTCTGCGTCGATGCGCAGCAGCAGGCGCTGAACTGGTCCTACGGGACATGCCGCGTGGTGCTGTCCGATGCGTGGCAGACGGTCGACAGTCAGATCATTGTGCCCAAGGGTACTGCGTTCATTGAGCCGCGGCTGATGGGCGTTGGGGCTGTTGAACTCGATGTCGCCGCGTTGGAGGCGTCGCTCAGTCCGGATGCGATCGCCGTACAGAGCGGCACGGTCCAGCTGGCCGCCGCGCGCTTTTCATACGGCGAGGAGGGTTTCTCCTTCTCCGTGAACGGGTTTGTCAGCGAGGCCTCGCCCTGGTTGGTGCTCAAGGTGGCTCAGACGGAGAAGCAGGTGCGCTTTGATCTGCTGAACGCGGCTGACATGAAGACCTATCAGGCCACCTTTCGCTGGCAGGATCAAGACCTGGTGGTTGCACTCGCGCACGAGGGGCCGATGTATACCCAGGTACAATTTCCACCGGCCTTTGTGACTAAGCCCGGAGAGCGCATCATCGTGCCGGAGAATGAGGGCATGGGCTATCCGGTTGAGGACATGACGCTGAACCTGTGGGATCTTATTCTCTTTGGCGGTCACGGTTTGTGCATGGCGTTTTACGGCGTTGTGAACGATGCGACCGGTGCGGGCTGGATGTCGATCGTCGAAACAGCTGACGATGCGAGCGTCCGATTCACGAAGAAGCAGAATCGGTGGCAGGCGGGCATCAGCTGGTGGCCGCAGCGCAATGCCTTTGGCAACACGCGCACGCAGCGCTACCACTTCTTTGAGACAGGCGGACATGTGGCGATGTGCAAGCAGTACCGGCGCTATGTGCAGCAGCAGGGGCGCCTCAAGACCTTTTCGGAAAAGGTCAAGACGCGTCCGGCGATCGACAAACTGATCGGTGCCGCCAATATCTGGTG
>CAZMLC010000022.1:18847-24387 GCA_964567125.1 uncultured Akkermansia sp. | reverse complement strand
ATCGATACCGCGACGGCCTGCTCGTGGCAGGAGTGCTGGAATCCGGCGCATCCGATGACGCGCAGCGACAGCCGTGCGGCGCGCGTGGCGCTGCTCAACGTCATGTCCGGCGAGTTCGGTCTGGTCTGCGGCAGTGAGACGGGGCACGACGCCGTTGTTCCGGTCTGCGACTACTTTGAAGGGATGCTGAGCATCGGCCGCTACCGCGTGCCGGATTCAGGACGCCGTATGGATGTTGTCTGGGAGGATGTTCCTGAGGAGGTTGCCAAATTCCAGGTGGGTGAAACGTACCGTCTGCCCCTCTGGGAACTCGTGTATCACGATTGCGTGGTGGCCCAGTGGTATTGGGGTGACTACAACAACAAATTGCCGAAGATCTGGCACAAGCGCGACCTCTTCAATGCGCTGTACGGAACGCCGCCCATGTATATGTTCAACTTCGATCAGTGGCGCAAGCAAAAGGAGCAGTTCGCGGCCAGCTATCGCATCGCAGCGCCTGTCGCGCGGCTGACGGGATACAGCGAAATGGTCGATCATCGCTTCCTGACGCGCGACCGTAGCGTTCAGCAGACCCGCTTCGCCAACGGCGTACAGGTCACGGTCAACTTCGGTGCCCAGCCCTTTACAGCCCCGGATGGACGCATCCTCGCTCCTCAAGGCCATTGGGTCGATACGCCGAAAGCAACACGCTGAACCGCGCGCTGGTTTTGGTTTTGACTTGCGAGGCCGTAACCTTCTTGTGTATACTTTGAGACTTCTTTTACAGGACCAGCTTGTCTACGTGGTGTAGATAGGGCTCGATTCTTATCAACAGGAGCTAAAAATGATCGTTACCACAAAGGAACTCTTCCAGCAGGCATACGGCAAATATGCTATTGGTGCGTACAATATCAACAATCTCGAGCAGACCATGGGTTTGTTCAAAGGCAACTTGGACAGCAAGGCACCGTTCATTGTCCAGCTGTCAAAGGGCGCCCGCACGTACACGCACAAGAAGATGCTGGAGATGATGATGACGACCGCGGATGAGATTTTCCCGGATGCGGTTTTCGCCGTGCATCTGGACCACGGTGATGAAGCAACCTGTATGGACTGCATCAACTCCGGCGTTTACAGCTCGGTGATGATCGATGCCTCCCATGAGCCGCTCGAAAAGAACATCGAGATCACGAAGCGCGTGGTGGACGCCGCACATGCCAAGGGCCTCGTCGTTGAAGCTGAGCTTGGTCTTCTGAAGGGTATCGAAGAGGATGTGCACGCTGCTGAACACGTCTACACCAAGCCGGAAGAGGCTGAGTATTTCGTGAAGCACACGGGCTGCGATTCCTTGGCTTGCGCAATCGGCACCTCCCATGGCGCGTTCAAGTTCGCGGGCGACCAGAAGCTCCGTTTTGATATTCTCGAGAAGATTCAGAAGCTGCTGCCGGGCTTTCCGCTGGTCATGCACGGTTCCTCCTCGGTTCCGCAAGAGGAAGTGGCGCGCATCAATGCGGCAGGCGGTAACATCAAGGGCGCTTCCGGCGTGGATGCTTCGCAGTTCCTGGGCGCAGCCAAGCTGGGTGTGACCAAGATCAACATCGACACCGACGGACGTCTGGTGTGGTGCCGCGTGCATCGCGAATTCTTCCGCGATCATCCTGAGAAATTCGATCTGCGCGATCCGGGTAAGGTCTTTATTCCGGAATATGCGAAGTTCATCGCCGCCAAGAACGTGTTGCTCGGTTCCGCTGGTCAGTTGGACCAAGTCCGCGCTGCGCTCAAGAAGTAATTCACTGGCGTACGATTACAAAAAAAGCAACGCTCCACAGGGGCGTTGCTTTTTTTTTGCTTTGTGAGTGCGCTTAGTTCAGCATGAGAACTGTGCCGACCGGATAGAGCGGCACGGGCAGTTCCTCGACGATCTGAATCGCGGAAATCGTGGCGCGCCCCAAGGGTGTCCCGGCTACGCGCTGTGCGCGGATCACGAGGTTGCTGCCGCTCATGACGGGCAATTTCAGATAGTTTCCGCCCTCAACAAAAGTCTGGCTTACCTTGTCCGTCGTCGTGGCTTTAGCATCGCCCCAGCTCGTTGTGCCAGGCTGCGTGGCAGCCCCGACGGCTGCCGCCGTGTAGTAAGTGAGGCTGTTGGTCCGTGCACCCACGCCGATCGGGCCGAACTTGACGCTGGCGTCGCTGCAGGCCGCGTAGACGATCACGTGGTAACGGGCAAAAGGCACGTTGGTGACGATCACGGTGGGCGTCGGTGTGGAGGGGCTATCGTCGATATATCCGCAGAGCAGGCGCGCATCGGTCGAGAGCGGTGTTCCTGCTACCGCGTAGGAACCGCGCGTGCCCAGGATGGTTATCGTCGTTTCAGTCAGGGGCCAGCCATGGCTGTTGTACAGGGTTGTCAGCTGGCCGATATCGCCTTTGATTTCGTTCCAGCCGCTAGCGGTGATCGGCCGTACGCCGATCGCGGTGTTGATCTTGCCAACCACCATGGTTGCCGCAGTGCCGTGCGTGAAATTGACGTTTAATGACGAGGGCGTGGTGGCATCGAGCAGGCTGTACGCGGAGTTGAGCTGTGCGATTTCCGCAACGGTCAGCGGCCGGTTCCAGAAGGCGCACTCATCGATCGCGGCCTCGGCGGAGCGGACAATGAGGCCATCGGAGAGGTTGCGCGCATTGGTGTCCAGCTGTCCACCCCACGTCGCGGCATTGACGGTGATGGTGTGCAGCGTGGGCGTCGTGGCTGTTGCGGGCTGGCCATTGAGGTAGAGTGTGAACGTTTTGCCTTGGCGTGTCAGGGCCAGATGATTCCATTGACCGGCGCGGGCAAAACCGCTCGCTTGCAGCTGCTGACGGTTCGACCAGGCTTGGTCGGCGCCATTGAACCAGTTGAACTGGATCTGCGCATTGGTCGCTAAGGTCAGCGACCAGCCGGCATGATAGTTGGCATATCCCAGGTCGCTGAAGGTGCTCGCGCCGCGCGAAAGAATGAGCGTGTCCGTGTCGAGCGGTGCGGCCGGCGTCTTCACCCAGAGGGAGAGCGCAAAGTCGTTGGTTCCCGGAAGGAATGAGGTGTAGTTGGTTGCGATGGAGGTGATGCGTCCGCTTGAGAGTGCCTGTCTAAAGGGACTCTCTTCAAAGGTGATATTCTGGGCAGTCAGCACATCGTTGATGAGCCCGTCCGTCTGGACCAGCGAACCGTCAAAGGGATAATAGTGCGTCAGCCCTGTGCGCAGGATGCTGTTCGTCGGTGTTGCGTGATCCTGTTCGATGGTCATCTGTGCAGTTGCAAACGGTTCGCGCAGGCTGGTGAGCGTGATCACGGTCTTGCGCGTGTAGGGCCGGGCGTTCGCGAGGATGCGGCAGACCAAGGTTGTTGAGCCGGTACCGCGATAGGTTGAGAATCCGCCAAAGAGTGGCTGGGAAATGCGCCAGCCGCAGTTGGCCTCAAGCGCGAGCGGGTAGGCTCCGCCGCTGGCTGGAAGGCGCAGATAGGCGGTTGGGAACGCGACCGCCGGATCAGCCACCACTGTATCGAGTACGGCGGATGTGGTGGTCCAGTTTGCAGGGTCGCTGCCGAATTGATTCAGCGCGCGCCGCGTCAGGAGAAGACCGGATTTGCACGCATTGGTCGGCCACGGAGCGAGTGACGAATAGCGGATTTGTTCCGCCGTATAGTACGGCGCCCAGTAATTCGTATGCGTTTCATCGGGCAGGTTGGGGTAGTCGGGAAAGCGCAGCTCAAGCGTGCTGCCCGAATTGTTCAGTGACCCCGTGTAGGGGCCGAAGAAACGCGTGGAGGTCAGCGCGCCGTAGCGCTGCTTGAAGGCGTGCAGCTTCGCCGTGTCGGCAGGATCGAAGGGCACGACCAGGATGCGCTCATTCGGCTGCACAACTGTGGCGCTGTCGAAGGCGAAGGAAACCGCCTGCGCGATCCGGATCGGATAGGTGCCGCGTTGCGGTTCGCCCGGATAGCTGACGCCCATTGCGAAGGGCGTTGCGCTGCGGTTGCAGAGTTCAATGTATTCGCCCTCGGTATAGCCCTGTTGCTCGCTGGGCGCGTAATGGATCTTCGAGATCACCAGCGGCGGAATCCAGGGCAGTCCATTGGTTGCTCCGAGCGTGGTGTTCGCTTGCAGAACAAAGAAGGATTCGCCTTGGCTATTGACGTGGTGTCCAAGCGAGACACCGTTGGGCGTTGCCTCGAAGGTCCGCACGACCTGATAGCCGGTCTGCGGGTTGGTCAGCACGGCATCGTCGCCCTCGGCGCTGAAGACAAACCGGTTGGGCTGCGAGGCGAGGTTGAAATCCAGTTCCGTGAACAGGCGATATGCTTTTGGCGCCAGCGTGGTACCTGCCGGAATGATATATTTATCAGGCGTTTTTGTCGTGTTGGACAGGGTCCAGCCGCTGAGGTCAACGGTGGTGGTACCCTCGTTGTAAAGTTCAATGGTATCCATCTGCGGCGGATCGGTGTGCGCCAAAAGCTCGTTGATCCGGATCGCGCTGAAATAGGGTGGATTCAGCGCATTGTTGAGCGCGCTGGGTTCCCCGTTCAGTGTGAGCGATGGATACCAGCTGTCCGCGCGATCCAGTGCGTTGACGGAGATTGTGGACGGATTTTTGAGCATGAGCGAGGCGCCTGCGCCGTCGGTGGCCGCATACCATGTGGAGCCATAAGTAAATTCAAGGATTTTTTCACCGCTGGGTTCGGAAAGGCGCAGCATTTCGCCTGAATTGCTGAGTTTGCCCGCGTAGACATCAAAGGGAGCGAAGCCGTAACGTGCCTGAAAATTGGCTGCGTCCGCGGCCAGGACCAGCACAGCGCCCGGGGCCAGCTGGGCGCCTGTTGCAAAGGTGTAGGTGATGCCCGATGTAAGCGAAATCGCACTGAGATTCAACGTCATCGTACTGGAACAGTTTTTCAGTTTGAGGTATTCATAGACCTGCGCGTCCGTGGAGGTCTGTCCGGAATTGGGCTTGGGATTGAACATGATCTCCGTGATGCGCAAATAGTTCTGTGTCGGGGTCGGTGCGCTCGGCGTCAGGAAGGTCTGAATCTCTTCGCCATTGGCATTGACCAGCGTGATCTGTTCGCCGCGTGCGCTCATCTTGCCGCTGTAATCGCCCACGACCACGAGTCCTTGGTTGCCGCTCGGTCCTGTTGCACGGGTGAGGAAGGCGCGCCGGTTGGCGGCGATGTAGAGGCTGGTGCCTGCGGGAATCACGGTTCCGGGTGTGAACGAGAAGGCGATGCCGCCTTTGATGGTCCAGTTGGAGAGATCAACCGCGTATGTGCCGCGATTGGTCAGGCGCAGATACTCCTCCTCCTGATTGCCCGAAGCCGGATTGAAATCGTAAGCGTCGAAGACCAGCTGTTCTTCATCCGCAGGACGCTGCGCCGGGGGAATTCCTGCGCTCAGATTGACACCATACCCCGTGGCCCGCGCGGTATTTGTCAGCGCGTGAGTCAGGAGAAAATGGCGGCGGCGCGGTACAATGTAGTTGTTGATCAGGTTGCTGATTCCCTCTTCGAGATAGATATCCGCAGT
>CAZMLC010000022.1:12950-18747 GCA_964567125.1 uncultured Akkermansia sp. | reverse complement strand
AGCCCCAGGAGTTGTTGCGGTCATAGGCGAGCGGCATCCACAGCTTGGTGGTAGTACTGTCGTAATAGAGGCAGAGGTTGGCCCAGACATCATCGTTTTCCTGCGCAAGGCGGGAGTAAGCGAGATAGTTCACGAGCGCCGGAATATCGCACTCGTTACAGAGCATGTTTCGGCGTTCGGCAACCGACTTGCTCGTGCTGACACCGCTGGCGAGGCGGAGGTAGTTGCTGTTGACCACCGAGGCGACGAGGGTGGTCGTCACGTTCGGGATCCATTCCTCGGGCGTCTTCTTTTCGAATCCGCCGCTTGACGAATAGCTGGTATTCACCACGCCGACGTTCTTGTAGAGTTCTCCGTTTTTGTCGAGTCCATACGTTTCCAGCAATTCATCCGTGAGACGCTGCGAATGGAAGGCCACCTGGTAGAAGGAGGCGTAGTTTGCACTGCCTTGGTTCATCTGCAGGCGGACCGGGTAATTGAACGGCGCGTGGGCACCTGCTTGTCGTATCAGCCAGAACGAGAGGTATTGCCGCAGGTAACTGGGGTCCTGATATTCGGAGATGAAGGAGGTCTTGCGCACGCGGTCACTGGCACTCGTACTTTGCGGATGGCGGAATTCATAGCCTTTGTTAAAGCGCAAGGCGTGGGATTTCTTTTTCAGCGAGGCGGTGGTGTTGCCGCGCACTTCGATGTAGACGTTGTCGTAGAATTCACCGTCGTAATAGACGGAACAGCGCGTGCCGCCTGCTGCCGAACCTTGCAGATCCATGGCGGCCTGGTTGACCGGATTGACGAAAAGGTGGATCACAGGCAGCGTATTGAACGTCTCGGTGGGCGCGGTGATATCGCCGTAATATTGCGGTTCATCGTTTTGCAGAACCCAGGAGGGCTGGCGCGTCACCTCTCCGGACGCCGTGCTGGTCTGGATGGCATAGCGAAACATGCGCTGCTGGTCAATCGGCGCGGTGCGCGTGACGCGCCACGTCGCCGTGGTGCCGTCATCGGAAATCTTGCTCATGGCGACACGCTGTTCTGCGGCGTACATATCCTTGTAGAGGAGCGTGACGGCGGTCGCGGTCGAATCAACCGTCGCCGTGAAGGTGACGGTTGTGCCGGCAGCGGGATGCCGCGGTGCATGGGCAGCGCTCTGGATACGCGCGCCCTGCAAGATCGGTTCCGTCGTATTGGCCTTGCCCGGCGTGGGATTGGTGTAGATCGCAATGCGTGCGCTGTCAGCATTGCCAGCGATCATCATATTCGCGGTCATGCTGAACTGTAAGCCGTAACTGGCATTGGGTTGCCGCAGAACGTGAACCGCCAGGATATTGGTGTTGGCTTGAAGATAGAGCGGATCAGGAATGAATTCAATCGTTTGCACCGCCTGGCATCCGGAGGACCCGGTTGCCGCGCTGTCGATCGCGATGGGATCCGGCGCATTTTTTTCCGCAACGGTATGCCCGTTCAGGTAAACAACATAGCCGTCGGCATTGGTGATTTGCAGATTCAATTGGTTGACGAGTACAGGGTCAACCACATAAAACGGGTAACGGATGAAGAGTGCATGGCGGTCATCCGGAAGGGCGATTTGCGTGGTGAGGTTACTGCTGGCTACGCTGTTTTCGCCCATGACAATGCGCGATATTTCGCCTTCGCTTAATGCGCGGCCATAAATGCGGATATCATCCATGTCGCCGTTGTAGCGGTACCAGTGTGTGCTGCGCGCTGCACCGAAACGGTATTCCATCTGCGCGTCAAAGGCCCACGGTGCGCTGTTGACCTTTTCCGCATCAAGGACGCCGTCAATGAAGATCTGGATTTTCTGGTTGTATCCGCCGTTGTGCGTCACGGCGATGTGGTGCCAGCGGCCATCATCCACGCGCGACGAGGAGGTGAAGGTGTTGACAATCGCGTTGGCTGCATTTTTCGCCTGGATGAAAATCAAGCCGGTGGGCGTTTGTCCGATCAGATTGCCTGCAACGGAAGGATCGCCGGTTGAACCGCGCCGGTTCATCAGGATGGCGGCTTCAAGGTTGCTGACGCCCGTGGATGCGACAACCCCGGTGGAGCACATCCAGAAACAGATGGTGTTCTCATTGGTCGCGCGCACGGCGGACGGAACTTGGACGCCTGTTACAGGAACGTTCACGTAGGTCGTGTTCGTCGGATAAAAACGGAAAACACCGCTGCGCGTCCTGCTGTCCAGATCAATCGTCGAGGCCAGCCATGTTCCTGTTCCGACGCGCGTAGCCGGCCAGTTCGTGCCCGCGAGCGCAGGCTTTTCATCGGGGATCGTCTGCGTGGCCATCGGATTTTGCGTAAAGGTATAACGCGCACCGAGGTTCTGAAGTCCGACAAGTGCATCGCCGTCGCCATACGACGGCTCGCCGATGGATCCCGTGGCGGTCTGCCAGGAGGAATCGACAAACGACGGCGAGGCCCACGTCTCGAAAAACGCGTTCGTCGTATCGCTCTCCGTGGTGACATGGTACTTAAATGGCGTTGATGCGGTGATGACGTTTTGTGTTGCTGGCAGCGTTGTCAGGATGCCGTAGGATTGGTCGGTCAGCTGCGCGGGAAAAGGTTGAAAGGACTGAGCCAAGGAACCGTCCGGCTTGAGTAAATAGAGGTTTTCGCCCGATTTCGAAAGACCGAACTTTGTGTGCAGTGGCGCACCGAGGACTTTTCGCTCAGTTCCCGATGCCCAAATCAGCATGTAGGCGCGGGCATTGATATTGGTTGCCGGGAAAATGAAACTGGGTTTGCTGAGATCGTCATTCAGTTGCCAGCCTTCCAGGGAAACTGCGGCATCTGAATTGTTGTAGAGCTCAATCCAGTCGGAATACGCGCCAAAATTATCTTTCGTGGCCGATGCATTATCGGCCATGAATTCGGAGATCAGCACCTGCGAGCTGCACCATCCAGCAAGCAGCGTCAGAACCGTCATACACACCAGTCTATTCATGCTAATTAGCGTGTCATATTTGAATAGGTGGCTCAAGCCTAAAGTGGCAAACCGCAGCGCAAAAAGGAGTCGTTTCTACGCATCAAGCTTGATAATGCCGCGCTGGATGGCCAACGTGACGGCCTCCGAGCGGTCGACCGCCTCGAGTTTGAGGAAAAGGGCCTTCAGGTGCGTCTTAACGCTGTCGACGCTGATGTTCAGCGCCTGCGCGATTTCCTTGTTGGAACGTCCGCGGGCGAGCCATTCGAGAATCTCGCGTTGACGCGGGGAGAGATCCGGCTGGTGCTGGCGGACAGCAAGCCGCTCCATGACTTCAGGCGGAAAAACCTGCTGGCCCGCTGTGGCAGCCCGCACGCCTGCCACGATTTCCGTCGGTGCGGAGTCTTTGAGCAGATACCCGACGGCACCCGCTGAGACGGACTGATAGATATCTTCCTCCAGGCTTGAGGTCGTGAGCATGACCACCTTCGCAGCGGGGTCGATGGCGCGAAGCTGGGCCAGTGTATCGAGCCCTGAGATGTGCGGCATACGGATGTCGAGCAGGACGATGTCGGGTTTCACCTCGCGGAAGAGTTTCAGCGCTTCGGCGCTGTCGGAGGCTTCACCCACAACGGCGAAGTCAGGTTCCGCTTCGAGGACAAAGCGCAGACCGATACGGACAAGACTGTGGTCGTCGACAAGTAAGATGCGGATCATGTGAGGACCTCGTGCGGCAGAACAATCTGGAGGGTTGTTCCGGTTGCTGGCGTGCTGGTGATCGTCAGGTTGAGGTTCAGCCGCTGCGCGCGTTCGCGCATGCTGGCGAGCCCGAAATGGCTCTGGCCGGGATCGTTGGCCCGCGCAGGATCAAAGCCGATCCCGTTGTCCGCAAGCGTCAGCGTAAGGCCCTGCGCGTGCGCTGTCGCAGCGAGCGTCAATTCTGTGGCCTGACTGTGCTTCACCACATTGGCGCAGGCTTCGCGCACAATCGCGTAGAGTCCGGTCGCGAGGCGTTCGGGAAGCTGCGCAGGCAGGGCGGCGAGATCGCAGCTCACGCGGATCTTTCCCGAAACGTCGATGGCGTCGACGATCTCCTGCAAGGCTTCACTCAGTGAGCGGTCGCGCAACGCTTCCGGTTGCAAATTCCACACGGCGGCGCGCGCCGCGTTCTGCGTGGTTGCCAGCGCATGAAGCGCCAGCTGGATGCCGCGCGAATTGGCTGTGTTCTCCCGTTCCAGCGTGGCTTTGAGAATGAGCGAAGCCGTGGCAAGGCCCTGTTCAATGGTATCGTGGAAATCCGCGGCGATGCGCTTGCGTTCAGCCAGGATGAGTTCCATGGCGTAGGCCTTCTTGCGCTGTCGCCACCAGCGTATGAGAAAGAAGAGGGCAATGGCAAAGCAGAGACTGCCGAGGAGCGCGCTGAAGGTGAAGAGCGAGGCCCGCTGCGTGCGCGTGAGCAGGGGACGTTTACCGAGTTGGATATCATCGCTGGAACGCAACAGCAACTTCCATTCCGAGGGCTGATTGCGTTCATCCGGCGTTTTAATCAACATGCCGGTTAATTGCGCGGGCGTCTCCTGACGCAGACGAGGGGTCAGGGATTCCGGGAGCGACGCATGGAGAACGGCCTGGCAGATCCGTCCGTTGCAGAGCACGTAGATCGAACTGCGGTTGGTCGTTGCTTCGACTTGCAGGATCTCGCCGGAGAGCTGGACGAGCTGATTGGTCCCCGCTTCATTCGGCGCGCAGCCGCACAGGTTCTTCGACGAACGGCAGTTTGCACAGCCGCACGTGACGATGCCGGTCGGTTGACTGTAGCTGCCCGTTGCGACGAGCAACCCTGCAAGCAAATATGAAAGACGATTCAACATGACGATATTCTTGACTGAAGTGTGACGCATTGTCAAACAGGAAACATGCTGTTTGTGCCCATAGTATAGACAAAATAGAGGCGCTGCGCTTTCACTCTTTTGGGTGAAAGACGAATCCTTGACCTTCTGGTACAGTTTCCTCGTCACAGCCAAGGTGGATGTGATGGAAAGAAAAGGAGAAAACAATGAAAAAATTACTCGCTATGTTATTCGCCGTTGCAGCCGTCGGCTTTGCAGTCGCGGCGGAAAAGGCCTGTTCGTGCAGCAACAATTGCGGCTGTGCAACGGGTAAGGCCTGTATCTGTAAAACCTGCAAGGATTGCAGCTCTTGCACGGAAAAGAAGGCCTGTTGCAGTAAAGAAGCGAATACCAACTGTTGCGAAAAGGCGAAAGCCTGTTGCCCCAAATGAAACGGTTGGTTAGCTCCTCCACCCCGTCCGTCAGCCGAGTGGCTAGACGGACTTTTTTTTATGTCTTTCCCCTTGGTAAACAGGTATACTGATTTGCATCAAAATTGCTTGGGGGAAATAAACGATGAAGGTTCGGTGCGTGGTGGCGTTGGCATGCAGTCTGGGGGTGGCATGTCTGGCTGGCGATTGGAATCAGGATCTCTGGTTGGGACGCGGTGAAGTCTGGCGTGCACGGTTTTCGTTGACGCTGACCAATCCACTGGATGAGGCCGTGGCAGGCCTACCTGCGGGAATCCGGGTCGGAACAAAAAAAGGCGACGCGCCTTTGGTCAATGCTTTGGCTGAATCCATTCGCGTCACGGATGAACGCGGCGTTCAGCTGCTGTATGGCATCTGGCAACCGAATGGCCGGACCCGGATGCAAAAAGGACCTATTCCTGAAGGGGCGATGCTGGTCGTGCCTGCGGTCTGCACCAATCGTACGTCCGTGCGCTATACGGTCTATTTTGACAATCCACAGGCCTGGGCGTTGATGGATGCGTTTAAAACGCCAATCTGCGTTGATCTGAATGGCG
>CAZMLC010000022.1:7830-12850 GCA_964567125.1 uncultured Akkermansia sp. | reverse complement strand
GCCAAGAACAGTCAGGTCATCAATAAAGTCTATACCACAGGCAAGGGAACGTTCGACTGGAAGGAGCAGGTCATCACAGTCACGATTCCTGAGGGGTGCAATCGGCTGACGACCGGCTCCGTGCTGTATGGCACAGGTACGGCATGGTACGATGATTTTCATTTCGAATGCGATCAGAAGGGCGCTGAAGTCACCGCGGTTGCCGGCGAGGTGGAGCGGCTGGTCTTTCAGGATGAGGGCGTCGAGGCCGCCTGGCCGCGTGATAAAACAGCGTGGCTCTATCGCATTCCCCTTCGTCTGGCGAATTTTAGCCAGACCGCAACCGGCGAAATCCTCGCGAGCGCGGATCTGAACGTTGCGGCGCGCGGCATTGCGCATCCCGTGTATCAGCTGCGCTTCAAGGGGCAGGAGGTTGCGACCTGTCGACTCTCGCGCCGGTTGCTCTTCAAAGCGGCGGTGCCTGCTCAGACGCGGCAGACCTATTATCTCTACGTCGCGGATTCGGGTGAAAAAGGCGCATCGGAAAAGCAGCATGTCTCGAAACTGGGGAGCGATATTCCCTCCGATCAGGTGCTCGTAGAACAGTCGACCGAGGTCGATGCGCAGGCCTTTACCGAGCTGCTCAATGGGCCGCACAATCTCGTCAAGAATGGCTCCTTTGAAAACGGAGCACCCTTGCCTGAGGCGTGGAGCGGCGCGTTGAAAAAAGAGGAAGGCGTGACGTTTGACGTCAGCACGCCCGGCGGTTTCGGCAAGCAGTGCGGCAAGATGACGGTTGACGAAGGCGTGTCCCCTGATTGGCGCGGATGGCGTCAGTCTGTTCCGGTTGAAGGCGGCAAGTCCTATCTCTACGGCGCTTGGCTGGCAACGGAAAATGTAAAGGGCAGCGCACAGGTGCATCTCCACGTAAAGGATGCGAAGGGTGGAACTGTTCCCAGCGGCTTCCTCAGCGCCGGTGCGGCGATTGGTGGCACCACGCGGTGGACGCCGATGTTCGGTGTCACTACGGTGGACGCCAATGTGGCGCGGCTCGATCTGCAGTTGACCATGAATGCGTATGGGACGTTGAAGCACGATGGCGTTCTGGTCGCAGCCTGCATGGATGCGCATGTCGGGGAGATCCAGTCGCTTCCGCTGGATGCGGATGCTGTTGCGGTGTGGCCGGTCAATCCCATCGTGAAGGTCTTCCATGATACGATTCCGCCACGGACCGTCCTGCCGGCGGCGATTGCCTTGGCGCGGAACGAGGAGGAGACTTTGCAACTGGCGGTGCGCGCCGGACGCGCGTATGATGCGGTGCGTATCGAGATTGATGGGCCGACCTTCAAGTCGAATAAGCTGTCGCCGAAGATCGGCTGGGTGGGGTATGTCCCGATTGATCATCGCTCCTCGTACTACAACAGCACCACGCCGGAATGGGAATTGAAGTTTCCGCGTTCGACCGGTTCCAGCGACGGCTGGAGCGGCTGGTGGCCCGACCCGGTCTGCCCTGTGGCAGCCGGACCGCTTGCCGCCAATCAGACGCAGCCGGTCTGGGTTTCATTCAAGACCACGGCGGAGACCGTGCCCGGCCTCTATCGCGGTACGTTGCGCGTGATCGCGGGCGATCAGGTTTTGAAGAAGATTCCCATTCAGGTGCGCGTCTGGGATTTTGTTTTGCCTGCGCGTCCCTCGTGCACCGCGATCTACGATGTGCGGCTGAATCACTATTGGACCGAGGGGCAGCCTTCACGCGAGGTTGCGCTGGATACTATCTTGCGCTTCATGTCGGAAAAGAAGTTGAACCCGGATAGCGTGGAGGCGGATGTCGCGTTTAAACGCGGTGCCGATGGCGCGATCACTGCGGATTTCACCGCGTATGATCGCGCAGCTAAGCGCTATTTTGATGAACTGGGCTTTAAAAAATCCTATATGCCGAACTTCTTCTATGTCTTTGGCTGGGAGCATCCGCCGAAAAACGTATTGGGCGAGAAACCCTATGCGGCGGACTATCCGTATACGAACGTTGATCGGACGCAGCTGCGTTCGGAATATAAGCGCGTCTATCAGGAGTGTCTGCGCCTCTTTTGGGCGCACGTCAAGCAGATGGGCTGGGCGGACAAGCTGGTGCTCTACATTTCGGATGAGCCGCACATGAGCAAAAAGCATATCGTGGATCAGATGAAGGCGGCCTGCGACATGATTCATGAGGTTGATCGCGCGATTCCCATCTATTGCAGCACGTGGAACTACTGTCCTGACTGGAACAACTATCTCGATGTGTGGGGCGTGGGCCATTACGGCTGCTTCCCGGTTGAGACCATGCAGGCGCAGAAAGCCGCGGGCCATCGTATCTGGTTTACCACGGATGGACAGCTCTGCACCGACACGCCCTTCAACGCCGTGGAACGTCTTTTGCCCCATTACTGTTTCAAGTATGGTGCCGATGCCTATGAGTTCTGGGGCGCCACGTGGTTTACGTATGATCCGTGGGAGTACGGCTCACACGCCTTTATCCATCAGTCCAGTACGCCCGGTGAATATTATTACGTGCGCTATCCGAACGGGGATGGCTATCTGATGTATCCGGGTGCGCGCTACAAGCAGGCTGAGCCGATCACGACGATTCGCCTGGAGGCTGCACGCGACGGCGTTGAGGATTACGAGTATTTGCTGAAGATGCAGAAACTGGCGCCGCAGTATCCGGAAGCCAAAACGCTGCTGGATGAGTTCGCCGCGCTGGTCGAGATTCCGAATGCAGGTGGCCGCTACTCGTCGCGCATCCTGCCGGAACCGGATCGTCTGACACAGTTGCGCATCAAGGCGGGTAATTTCTTGAGTGGTAAAAATCAGTAGGGTGTGAGGAAGGAAAACAAATGAAAATGCATTTATCATCTGCGCTGGTACTGGCTGTGGCCATCGGTGCGTCGACTCATGTCGGGTACACTGCGGAAATCTCGGCGACCTTGGGCGCTACGCTGAAGATCGCATCCATGGAAACGGAACTTCAGCCCCGTTATTTTCTGGAAAACTGGGCGGGTAGCGGTGCCGGAACGAGTCGTGTCATCTCGGATCCGGACGGCTCGTTCCCGTTCGCATTTAAAGAGGACAACCAGCCGTTTATGACCGGAAAAGGAATCTTCAAGCAGGATCCTGCGACGGGTGCTATTCATGTGACGTATGTCTTTTCCGCGACTGCGGATCGTAAGCTGAATGTCCTGGGTGCTGGACTGACCGTCACGGAGGCCGCCTTTGCAGGCGGTACGTGGCAGACTGACACTGCGGCGGGAAAATTTCCGCAGACGCGCGACGGTTTGTCCTTAGTTTCAGGCAAAGTGAAACGGTTGACGCTGACCTCTGTCCAGGGGCGTGCAATCACCTTTCTCTTTGCGGAACCGACCGAGGTGATGATTCAGGATGACCGCCAGTGGTCTCCGCATTTCAGTGTGCGGATCGGGCACAATGGTGAAGCGCGGTGCTTCAAGAAAGGTGAACCGTGGCAGCTCGCCTTTGACGTGGTCACAAGTGCGCGCGAAAAACTGGTCTTCGATGCTCCGGTGATTCTGCAGGCCGGTGCTGATTGGATTCCCTTCCGCGCGGATCTGGATATCGATGAGGGCTCTGCGCTGGACTTCTCGACGCTGGGACTTCACGATAAACCCGCAGGCAAGTATGGGTACGTGCTGGCCAAAGGACCGCACTTTGAATTCGAAAAGAAGCCGGGGGTGATGCAGCGTTTCTATGGCGTCAACCTCTGTTTTTCCGCCAATTTTGTCGAGGCTGATGTGGCCAAACGATTGGCCAAACGGCTGGCGCGGTTGGGCTACAACGCGATTCGTATCCACCATCATGATGGCGGCTTTGTCGAGGGTTCCGCGGATCAGACCACGCTCAATGCGGATCAGATCGCGAAGTGGGATGCGCTGATCGCCGCCTGTATCGCCGAGGGGCTCTACATCACGACGGATCTCTATGTGTCGCGACCCGTGCAGTGGAAGACCGTGGGCATCGATCGTCCGGGATATATCGGCATGAATGAGTACAAGATTCTGGTCGCTGTGCACGAGGGCGCCTGGGAGAACTTGAAGCAGTTCACGCGGCAGTGGCTGAGGCATGTGAATCCGCATACGGGACGTTGCTATGCGGAGGAGCCGGCACTGGCCTGGCTCGCGATTGTCAACGAGGGTAATTTCGGAAACTTTCTCGATCTGATGCGCTCGATCCCTGAATGGAAACAGGCGTGGTCCGCGTGGCTAGCAGAGAAGAAAAAAAGCGAGCCTTCCGCCTACGCGGATATTGACGACAGCCTGCCGGAGTCGATGTGGGTGCGCAATCGCAAGCATACGGCCTTTACGCTCTTCCTGAAGGATATGGAGATTAAATTTGTGGCGCGGGCCAAGGCGTTCCTGCGCGAGGAACTGAAGTGCCGCGCTCTCATCACGGATATGAGCTGCTGGACCAATCATGCGGTGGATCAGATTCCGCGCACGGCGTGTTTTGACTATGTCGACGACCACTTTTACGTTGACCATCCGCAGTTTCTGGAAAAGGATTGGCAGCTTCCCAGTTCCTGCGAAAACACGAATCCTCTCAAAGGGAAAAACATGGGCGCGCAGGATGTGGTCTTCCGTCGCCTGATCAACAAGCCCTTTACCATTACAGAGTACAATTTCTCCGCGCCCGGCCAGTTCCGCGGCGTCGGGGGTATCGTCACCGGCGCGTTGGGCGCTCTGCAGGACTGGGGGGGCATCTGGCGCTTTGCCTACAGCCATCAGCGCGAAGCCGTGGAGCAGGCGCAGGCTCCGGCGCTCGGCTATTTCGACATGATCGGCGACCCGCTGTCGCAGGCTGCGGAACGCGCGTCGATCTGTCTCTTTCTCCGCGGCGATTTGGCACCGCTCACAAAGAGCTATACGCTCGCATTGCCGGAAAAAGCGCTGAACACGATGCGCGCCAAGATGCCGTTCAACCGGACCGACTGGACGTGGCTGGCCTGGTATGCGCGCCTCGGGACAATCGTGAGCGACACGGTGCCTGCCGG
>CAZMLC010000022.1:0-7730 GCA_964567125.1 uncultured Akkermansia sp. | reverse complement strand
CCTGGGTGCACGACAAACGCGTGAAAACCTATACCGTGCAATGGTCGCGCACGCCGCAGTTCACGGAGGCAACGACCATCTCGAATATCCCCTGGTGCGTCTATACCCATTCCTCGGTCTTTGCGCCAGGTACGTGGTATTGGCGCGTGAAAGGCGCGGAGGGATGGGGCAACGTCCGCTCCGTGCGCGTGCCGGAAAAGGCTATCGATTTTCCGATGCCGACGGTTGCCGAACAGCGTGCCCGCGTGCCCGCGATGCATCCGCGCCTTTTTCTGCGACCGGAGGATTTGCCGAAGATCCGCGCGCGCATTCGCACGGAACCGGCGTTGCAAAAGATTTTCGCGCAGATGACGCGCGACGCGGATCGTACGATCGCGCGCGGTCCGACGCCAGAACCCACCGCCATGGGGTCGGCGCGCGACAAGGAGAACGTCGAGGCGGTACAGAACTGGTGGCCGAACCGGATCCAGTCCGACAAGGCAGGCCAGGAGGCCGAGCTGATCGCCTTTGTCTGGATGATCTCCCAGAATGAAAAATACCGAGAACCTGCCCGTCGTTTTGTGATGGCCCTCGCGGCCTGGAATCCCGATGGACCGAGTAACTTCCGCCTGAACTGTGAAGCGGGTAAGGCCATGCTCTACCATCCGGTCCGCGCGTACGACTGGGCCTACGATACGCTTTCGGAAGCCGATCGCGCGGCTTTTCGCAAAATGTGGCAGCGCCGCGGTAACGATGCGTGGTCAAGCGGCGAGATCGGGTACGGTAACGGTCATTTGACGCGGCCCTACAACAGCCATGGCAATCGCGTGTGGCACAAGCTGGCGGAGGTGGCGATTGCGCTGTACGGCGAAATTCCCGAGTCCGAGATGTGGCTTGATTATGCCGTCAACAAATTCTATGCGGTCTATCCGGTCTGGTCCGACGACGATGGTGGCTGGCATGAGGGTCTGAGTTACATGTCCGGCTACTTGAGCAAAGTGGTGACGTGGATGCAGTTCGCGCACAGCGCCTTGCAGATCGACGGCATGAAGAAGCCCTTTTTCGCGGAAGTCGGTGATCTGCCGCTCTACCTGATGCCGCCGGGGTCGCCGAATGCCGGCATGGGCGATCTCTCCTTCCGTCCTGTGGGCTGTCCCTTTGTCTACTATTTCGCCCGCATGAGTAAGACGCCGGCTGCGGCGGAATGGGCCTGGTGGCTGGATGCAACTCGGACGCGCGAGGTCGGCGGCTGGCAGGGTTTGCTCTATGCAGCGAATCTGCCGCCTCTACCGCAGCAGCACGCACCGACTGAGCGTCCTGTCTCCAAGATCTTCCGCGGTACCGGACTCGCGAGTCTGCATACCACGCTGACGAACAGCGCAACCGATGTGCATCTGCTCTTCAAGGCGGATCCGTTTGGAACGCAGAGCCATGGACACAACGCGCAGTTAGGGTTCCAGCTCAATGCCTTTGGCGAGTGCCTGCTGCCGGCCAACTGTTATCGCGATCTGCATGGCAGCAAATTCCATTACGAGTATGTGCACTCCACCTGGGCGCAGAACAGCGTGCTCGTCAACGCATGTGGGCAACGCAAAGCCTCTTATCTTTCGACCGGTAGCATTGTCGATTCCCAGTTGACTCCGGCTTACGATTACGTGCGCGGCGAAGCCACGGCTGCCTATACCGGACTCGTGACGCGCGCTGAGCGTGCGATTCTCTTTGCCAAGCCCGATGTGATCGTGATCTATGACGATTTCGCGGCGCCCCAGCCTGTGCCCTACACCTTTATGCTCCATGCCTTGAGCGCGTTTGCTGTTCAGGCTGATGCGCAGCAGGCTGTTGTGCAAGGTTCAAACAGTGTTTTGACCATTCAGTATCTGGGTGCAAAACCCTTGCGCTTGGCGCAGAGCGAGGGCTTCAATCCGCCGCCGCGCGAATGGTCGCACAGCAAGAAGCCTTTTCCGACGCATTGGCATTTGGAGGCGACGACCGAGCCCTGCCTGACCAGCCAGAATCTGATCGTCTTGCAACCGCAGCAGAAGGATGCTGCACATGGCCTCTGGAACGCAAAGCGCGTGGAGACCGCGACCGCGATCGGCGTGCAGCTGACGCGCGGTAGGGAAACGTGCGCCATCGCCTTCCGCAAGCAGGGTGTGCAGACCGCCACGTGGATGGGCATGACACTGGACGGCCCGGTCTTGTTTCGCAAGTAAGCGTAGAGAAAAGGAATGATCATGAAGCGTATGGTGATACTGAACCTGCTGCTGGGCTCGACGCTCTTTGCCGGCAGTGAGATCAAGTTGGGCACGGAGCCTTTTACCGTCAGCCTCGATAGCGATTCCGGCACGATCACCTCCATCACAATCGATGGTGCGACAATCCGTGCGCAGGCAGAGGGCAAGCGCGTGCTGGATATTCAGGAGGATCGCGGCTGGCGCTCGAATAGCAATTCGCTTTTTCAGGTCACGGGACTTGAGCAGCGCGACCGCGACACCGCCGTGACGCGCATGACGTGGGGCCCCTGGTTGATCGAGATGCAAACCACCTGTCTTCCTGAAAAACAGATGATCCGTCAAAAATTCTGGCTCACCTGGACGCTGGATACGCCCACCAAGATTCGCTCCTTCTGGTTCCGTGAAGGGTTCTTCCCGCTTGCGGCGTCAGGGTGTTATCGCCTGCCGGGACGCTTTCCCGCGGTTAAAGTTCCCTGTAGTGTGTTTAAAGACGGACGCGTGCAGCATCAGGGCGGATCGCCCCCGGTTGTGATTGCGGATCTCGGCACGGGGATCTCAGCCTTCTGGACCGCGGATCAGAGCGTTCCGTATGCCGATCACAGTAATATTTCTGTGACGGAGCGCGAGCAGGGGCTTGAGATTGTTCAGGCGTTTCATACGCGCGGACATGTGCGCAAGGGCGTGCCGCTTGAAATCGGCGACGCGTGGACCTGCTTTGTAAAAGGCGATTCCGAAACCGCGTTGCGCAGCATGAAGAACTGGTTTGAGCAGGTGGGGCAGGTCGTGCCGACGGATCGTCCTGCATGGCTCAAGTCGACGCTGCTCTACTCCCTGCATCCCGGCGGCACGACAGGCTCCATGTTTCGCGACTTGGGTGGTTTTCAAGCGGCACGCGCGCTGTTGCCGCACATCCGCAATCTCGGGTGCAATGCGATCTGGGTTCTGCCTGTCGAGGATGAATCCGTCTATTCGCCGCGCGATTACTACAAACTGGCCAAAGGTCTCGGTACGCCCGATGACTACAAGGCCTTTACAGCGGAAGCCAAGCGGTTGGGCATGCGCGTCTGGCAGGACTGCGTACCGCATGGCGGCCGCAACACCTATTCGCGTGCGGTGCAGCATCCCGAATGGCTGGTTCAGCGCGAGGATGGTTCCACGCTCGATTACTGGTGCTTCGATTTCAATTGGCCGACCTGGATTGATTACATGAGTGAGGTCGTGCGTTTCTACACGCGCGAATACGGGCTCGATGGTCTGCGCATCGATGCGTGCGGCGGCAGCAAGGAGGAAAACTGGAATCCCGCCATTCCCTATGCGCGGGCCAGCCATGCGCAGTCGCAAGGCGGACTCGCCATGCAAAAGGCGCTGCGGCGTGCTGTAAAGTCCGTCTGCCCGGATGGCGCGAATCTCGCGGAGGCGGGCGACAGCATCCACGGCACCATCAGCGATGCCACCTATGATTTCCGGCTCTGCTACGAGGTATTGCATGGGGCGCGCAAGATGCTGCCCGGTCCCTTTGTCAATCATCTGCGGCAATGGTTGCATGAACAACATTATGCGGAGGTGCCGGACCTGATCCGCATGCGCCACATCGAAAGCCACGATAGTTTGCGCTCGGTGCTCTGGTATGGACGTTCTGCCCAGTTGGCGCTTTTTGCCCTCACGGCGTGGATCGATGGCTTCCCGATGGTCTATCAGGAGATGGAGGATGGCGAATATGCGGACGTGGCGCATATCCTGAAAATTCGCAGCGCGCTGGAAGAACTCAACACCGGCGCGGTCGATTACCTCTCCACACAGGCGCCGGAGGGCGTTTTCACCTGCGTGCGGAGCGGTGCGCGGACCAGCGTGGTGGTCATCAACCTGAATCCCGTGGCAGTTCAGGGTACGTTGACAGAGGCCAGCCTCGCAGGTTCGGTCTACGACGTTCAGACTGGCGCAAAACAGACGATTGAGCAGGGGCGTATCGCCTTTTCATTGCCAGCGTTCGGCTATACGGTCTTCCGTTCAGTCGCGGAATCCTGCCCGACAGTTCCTGCCGAGGTTCCGGTTCTGCGCTCAGCCGCGTTGCCGTGGAGAGAACCTGCGGAGCTACTGGAGAAACTCAGCATCCGTGTACCCGAGGCGTTGCAGATGCCGCGGACAAGCAGCGCCATTGTGAAGGATGCGCAGTCCGCGACGCGCGCCTACACTGTGGGTACGAATCAGCTCGTCATCGCGGTGCGGAACCGCGCGGATGGAGCTATGGAGGTCGAAGCCGCGTGGCAGCCCGAGCCAATTCCGGGCATCCAGCTCAGCATGGATTTAAGCGGCGCGACCACGTGGTTCGCCGCTGCGCACGAAGGGTGTTTTGCAAGTCCTTTCCGCGTACGGCATCCCCATTTTGAAGGCGTGGTCGGCTCAATCTATCGGTATCCGCAAGGCGATGCCGTGCTGTGGGATTCGCGCCTCCATCCGTTTGGATGGACACCCGACACGGCCTCGTTCGGCGGGCTGGTCAACGGCGCAGTCGCCGCGTTCTATCTGGAGTCGGATGCAGCGCCGGGCTCGGTGCAGCTGCTCGATCATGCAGGCAGTGTGACAGGCCTCGTGGCTGCCGCAACGTGGCAGAAGCCCGTGTTGCGGCTGGCCGTGCGCGCGGAGCGGAGCGTTGCGGCGTCGCCGGATACGACGTCCGCGCGGCTCACGCCTTCCAGTGGCGGCTGGTGCTATGAGAATGCGCACTATCGCGTGCAGCTCAAACGCAACGGCGCGCTCTCCGGCTTCTGGCGCAAGGATGGCACTGCGCTGATCGCTAGCGAGAGCCTCTACACCGACCGTGGATACGGCAAGGTGCGGTATGAACGCGAGAGCGATGTTGAAGCCGAGGTGCGGATCCAGCGCGAGGGCGCAAAAACAATCCTGACCTTTGCGGGCGAACTGCGCGGCATGTACCGTTTCGACAAAATGCACCTGCCGATCCGCTACTTCACGGCGTATGTCTTCGACGAATCTCCGGCCTTCCGTCTCACCACCACGCTGCATGCTACGCACGCCGCCGATGCGGGGAGCGTCTTCCTCGCCGACCAGTTTGTGCTGCCCGATGATGTGCAGCAGATACGCTACTTCAAGGAGGGACGCGAGGTCGCATGCGGAAGTATCACGAATGGACGCTTCGGTGTCTGCGAACAGCCTGTCGATCGCGTGCAGGTGACGACCACCGCCGGTGCGCGTCTGGACATGCGCGATCTACAACCGCTTGCGCGCTTCCCACTGCGACTCTTCGCCTTACACAACTTCTTCTTCATCGCGTGGCAGGATGGGCAGATGAAGGAACCCGCGTTGCAGGAGCTTGTCAAAGGCGTGGGACTCTCCCTGAGCATCAGTGCGGATGAGACCACGGTTGCTCCGCGCAATGCGCTGCGTCCAGAGGTGCGCTACTTTGACGGATGGAATCTGCCGCCGCGCGCCTGGGTCTGCGGCAAGACGCTTCAGATTCAAGGCGAGGCAGACAAATACCTGCTGGCGCGGCAAAAACTCGATGCTGAATCCTTTAAACCGGGTACGCGGTGGCGTTTCAGCGGACGTCTGAGCGGTCAGGATGTCCAGCGCGGTAAAGAGAATTGGATGACGGGCTGTCTGCGCTGGTCAGTCCGCACAAGCTCTGGTTCTAGCTACATCACAACGTCCATGCCCTTCGGCACTACGCCGATGCAAGCCTATTCCGTGGACATAACGGTTCCAGAAAAATTGATTGAACTTGTTGTCGAGGCTGGCTTAAACGGTCCGGCTGGCACCTTGATCGTCGAAGACTTGAAGGTGGAGAGAATGGAATAGTGGACTCTCCTTTGATTACAGTTCATCCGCAGATGGGGCAGCGACATCACGTCCAGCTTCGAGGTTCAATTGGCGCACGCCCGTGGTCTTGGCCGCCCACGTTCGTGCCAGTTCCGGACCACGGACGTGCCAGATCCGGACCACGGACGTGCCAGATCCGGACCACGGACGTGCTAGCTCCGGGCCACGTTCGTGCTAGCTCCGGACCACGGACGTGCTCGTTTTGGACCACGTTCGAGCAAATCGACAGACCCTCATCCACCGGCAACTCAACGCGGTATCGGGGAATGGTCCCACCGCGTTGGCCACCCGAATGTGATAGTAATACAAAAGTGGCGGGTACGTCAATCGTCGGCACGATGCAGGAGGATCATTATTTTAGCCAAAATCGCTGTGTTCGTGTCAGCGATTTTCCGTCAACAGTGCGCAGGTGGATTTTGATACGATATGTAAAGCAAGGCTGTTATAGATCACAAACAAAATAAGACAGCCGCTGATCGCGGCGAATACGGCATCAATACCCCGTACGAATGCCGCCACTCCGCCTACGATGAGTATCAGGATTCCGCACAATGTAAACCAGCTGCGCAGTGAAGCGATGCGCGATTGTGCGCGTGCGAGAATATCCGTGTCGTTCGTCTTGAGATGCTGTCCTTCATCCGTCGATTGATGCGTTTTTGCTCTGGCTGAAACGCGTTGTGCGCGAGAAATTTTCATGACGATCTCCATGCTTGAATCATCAAAGCGACGTTTTTTTCATTGGCAGATATGCGATTTAAACGATGAAGTTTTTAGTGCCTTCACAATCTCATCAAAATTACCATCGGATGGCATGACGAAAAGGCAGCGACCGTTGCTTCGTGCGGCCCAAAGGGTACCAATGTCGCGCTTTTCCTGCGCATCGGGGCTGTTCAGCAGGTGTCCGCCCTTATATTCAACCACGAGGATGCGGCCATCAGTGAGCTGGCAGACAAAGTCGGGGTAGAACCAGTCGGTCGAAGTCTGCAAACGGAAGGAGGTTGTGCGACGTGCGAGGTTGCGTACCCAGAATTGGATTTCGGGAAGCTGTGCGTCCAGGAACTGCGCACAGGTAAACTCCTCCGTTATCGCGCCGCCGGCTGTGGCTTCCTTGAGTTCCCCTGGCTTGGCTCCAAAGTAGTGCTTTTTGAATTGGAATGATCCATCGTATAGCCAGCTCGGCTCATAGGCAATGTCCTTGAAGTTTATCGCGTTGTCATCGCTGACGGTCAATACGGAATCCAGTGCAAGGTAATGCTGATAGGCAATTGCGCGTTCGCTTTTCCGATGTTCGTCGATCCGGTCTTCAATGGCATCGCGCAGACGGAAGCGGTCGAAAACGAGCGGTCCGACATCGGTCAATCCGTAACGCGCCATAAGCCCGTCGATAGCCTTGCGCAGAAAAATTGCGGATTCGGAAAGAGGAATATCGCTGTGGTCGATTTGGCGGTCAATCCATGTGATGAGGTGTTCGGCTGTCCAGTCCGTACCGCTGATATTCCCTAACGCTAAGGTTTGCTGGTGCAGACGCGTGACGAAATCCAAAGGCTCTTCGCTTTCGCGCCATACATCGGTCTTGACCTCACCACGATCTCCAATGTCGAGCTTGCCTGTGGCGAGGGTTGGCTGCCGGGTTGGATCATAGTTTGCGAGGGTCGCATCCTTGGTGCCGAGTCGCCACGG
>CAZMLC010000021.1:24517-35414 GCA_964567125.1 uncultured Akkermansia sp. | reverse complement strand
TAGAACGCTTCACTATACCATATCGATCCTATGCGTGCTAGTTGAAAGCATCTGTACCGCTGCAAATAAAACGGCGAATGCACGATGCGGTCAGCGCGGTTCAGATGGCGTGTTATGGGATGTTTCATGCACGGAGATCGCGCAGTTTTTGCGAAGTTTTACGGCGCGATCATCAGGTACTTTTGTGACGCACGAATCTCACACTTTGCGAAGTGTGGTTCGTTTTTAGCCTGAGGGTGTTGTTTTTGATAACGTGAATGGCGCATCCGATAGATGCGTGTGCTGGCTTGAAAAAAAGAAAAAACAGGCGAAGGAAGGTGTGCTTCCTTCGCCTGTTTTTGAGACGGATGTCACGCTATTATGCTTCGACGATCCAGACCTTGAGGGTCGCGGACACTTCAGCATGCAGCTTGACTTCGACATCGAACTGGCCGATCGTCTTGATCGGTTCGGGGAGAACGAGCTGGGATTTATCCAGCGCGATCTTGTTATCGGCTTCCAGCGCCTTGATGATATCAGCCGCATGAACGGAGCCATAGAGGCTCTGCCCGTCGGTTGACTTCTCGCGGAGGGTGACCGAGATATTGGCGAGCTTCGCCGCCTTATCTTTCGCTTCGACCAGCTGGATGCGGGCGAGTTCAGCGCGCTCCTTGCGGAGTTTTTCGAGGCGCTTCAGCGCTGCGTGCGTGACGGGTGCTGCCAGGTCTTTGGGCAACAGATAGTTGCGCGCATAACCGGGAGCAACCTTGACGACATCGCCGGCTTTACCCAGATTGTCAACATCTGACAACAACAAAATTTCAATCGACATTGTCCTGTTCCTTTCCGGTTAAGCCATGAGGCCCATGTTGCGGGCGCGGCGGATGCCGGCCTTGATACGACGCTGTTGGATGGCCGTGACGCCAGAGATACGGGCGGGAATGATCTTGCCGTATTCCGTGACATAGCGCTTGAGGAATTCCACATCGTTTTCATCGACAATGATGTTCGGATCGATTGCCGTGCGTTTACGAATCGGGGCGAGGCTGTCGCGATCATCGCTGAAGCTTCTACGATCCGATTTCTGTCTTGGTTTTTTGTTTTCGAATGCCATAAGATAAACTCCTTGTGTGATTGTTTCGGTTAGAACGGCAGATGTTCGTCATCTTCAGCCAGGCTGTTCGGATCCGCATGTGCTGCGGGCGCCTCGGCGGGTGTAGGTGTTGCGGCGGGGGCTGCGCCGGCTTCGCGTTTCTGAGGCGTGCCGAGGAACTTTACAGTATCCGCCCGGACGCGCAGTTTCCTGCGTTTTTCGCCTTGCTGCGTCTCCCACTCATCCATCTGGAGCCGTCCCTCAACGAGGATCGGGCGCCCTTTGGCGAGGTATTGGCCGCAGAGTTCAGCCAGTTTATCCCACACCACCACATCAACAAAGCAGGTGGTTTCCTTGGTCTGTCCATTTCTGTCGCGCCACGTTTCCGTGACGGCTAAACCCAGGTCTGCAACTTTAATGCCCGATGCGGACTGTTTAATTTCCGGATCGCGCGTCAAGTTGCCCATCAAGATTACTTTGTTGAAAGATGCCATACTCTACTGTCCTTGTGCCGTGTTGAAGAGCGTTATGCCAACTGTTCTTCTTGAGCAGCTGCGTTTTCCTTAGCTGCCTTTTCTGCCGCTTCAGCCTTGGCGGCTTCGCGAGCCTTCAGGACTTCCGCCTGATTCGCAAGCACCGCTTCATGGCGCTCGTTCACGGACAGAACCTGAACACGGAAAAAATCCTCCTGCAGGGCATAACGCGCTTTCAGCGCTATGACTTGCGCAGGATCCAACTCGAAACGAATCGTCACATACACACCGCTGTCACGTTTGTGCATGGTACGGGCGAAGGTTTTCTTGCCGAGCGTTGTGGTACTCAGTACCTTGCCGTTCAAGCGGGTGATTTCAGCACTCGCCTTTTCGATCTGTTTGTCTAACGTGTCATCTTTCACCGAAGTGAAGATGTACATAGCGTCATATTTCTTCGTCATTTTAATTCTCACTTCCGGGCGTCGGATTGGAGGCGGGGACCGCATTCCAACCGTTATACCGGTTCATCGTCTCATTCAAACCTTGTTCAATCAGGTACATCGCTGCATCGGCAGCAACCGTGGTAGCCTCGTCTGCGCGGATCTGACGCGCGGCATCAAACTTGCTGAGGACATAATCTGCGGTTTCCCGCTGACCGCCCTCATCGCGTCCAACGCCGAGCCGGATGCGTGCGAACTTCTCGTTGCCGAGCTGTTCAATCACGGAGGCCAACCCTTTGTGGCCTCCTGTTCCGCCGCTGCCTCTGATGCGCAACCTGCCGAGGGGCAAGTCAACGTCGTCCGAAACAACGATCAGATCTGCGGCTTCGCCGCCGTAATACTTCAGCACGGGGACGATGCTGGTCCCGCTCAGGTTCATGAACGTTTGCGGTTTGACCAGCCATACGGGCTGTGCTGCAAGCGTGATCCGTGCGATAAGGGCTTTAAACCCTGAACTGTTCTTCCAGCTTCCGTCAAGCCGCCTCGCCAACGCATCGACGACATCGAAGCCGACATTGTGCGGCGTATGGGCGTAACGTTCGCCTGGATTTCCCAGTCCCGCAATCACTTTCACGCGGATGTACCTTCCCGATTACTTCTTTGCAGGAGCGGCCTTGGCAGCAGGTGCTGCGCCCTTTGCTGCGGCTCCTTCTTCTTCCTTCTTCCCCTTGGTGATCACTTCAGGGGTTACTGCAGCGGCAGCATCGCCTGAAGCGGCAGCGGCAACTTCTTCGGCTGCAGCAGCGACAACGCCTGCCAGAGGAATTTCCTTCGGGGTGATGATGGTATACTTCTCGCCCATCTGCAGGTCGCGGACGAAGAGCGTCTGAGCGAGCTTGAGCGCCGAGACATCCACGTCAAAATGCTCGAGGATATCGGAGGGCAAACAGTCCACTTCGACTTCGCGCTGGGTTTGCTGAAGGACGCCGCCACCCAGCTTGACGCCTTCGGGCTCGCCGATAAGACGGATGGGGATGGAGACGCGGATCTTCTTGGTCAATGAGACTTCGCCGAAGTCCACATGGATCGGAACGCCGGTGAGGACGTTGTGTTGCATTTCACGCAAAAGAGCGGGAACCGACTGACCGTCGAGGTCGATGGTGACCAGGATGTGTTCGCTGGTATGCTTGCGCAGGGACAACTCGAACTCATGCGCGTTGAACTTGACCAACGTTGTGCCACCTTCGATACGGTTAACCGCTGCAGGCAGGAAGCCCGCGCGGCGCAAACGGCCAGCTGCCTTGGAGCCCTTCTCGGATTCCGTACGCAACTGCGCCTTAATTTTGATCTCTTGATTCGACATTTCTTTTCCTTGTTAATCATCGAAATGCAAGCCCCCACTCACAGACAACGCAAGGCCGTGACTCCTTCCGGGCAGCAACCACGATGCCCTTTGGCTTCACGACCTCTTGCTTCCGCGATCTCAGACGTGCACTGCGGATGGTCTTGAATCTGTTATGGACTGTTTCGTTCCGCTTAATGGTGCTGAAACAGCGAGCTAACAGACTGGTCATTATGGATCCTGCGGATCGCCTCGCCCAGCAGCTCGGATACGGAAAGCACGGTCACCTTCATCGGCAGCGTGCTGAGGTCCAGATCGCTCCGCAAGGGAATCGTATCTGTGACCACCAGCTCGGTCAGATCCGTGTCAGTTTTCAGGCGTTCCACACCTCTATCCGTCAGGGGCGCATGGGTCACTGCTGCCCGAACGGACGCAGCGCCTTTAGCCCTGAGGATTTTCGCTGCTGCACAGAGCGTGCCGCAGGTTGTGGTCATGTCATCGACCATGATCACGTCACAGCCTTCGACGTCGCCAACGACGCTAAAGGCATCCACTTCCGAGTCGCCCAGACGCTGCTTCGCTACAATTGCCAGGCCAGTGCCCAGCAACTGCGAGTAACCGTATGCGGTCTTAGCCCCTCCGGCGTCGGGCGATACAACCAACGGTTTTTTCAGCTTCATCTCACGCAGATACTTCACCATTACCGGCGCAGCATGCAGGTGGTCGACGGGAATATCAAAAAATCCTTGGATCTGCTGCGCGTGCAGGTCCATCGCGAGGATGCGATGGGCGCCCGCTGCCACCAGCAGATTGGCGACGAGTTTCGCCGTGATCGGCACGCGCGGCTGATCCTTGCGGTCCTGGCGCGCATAGCCATAGTAGGGGAGGACCGCGGTAATACGCTGGGCGGAGCCGCGACGGCACGCGTCCATCATAATCAGAAGCTCCATCAGCATTTCGTTGGGCTGGGTGCAGATCGGCTGGACGATGTAAACATCTTTTCCGCGGATGTTATCGTCGATTTTCACATGCACTTCACCGTCGGGGAAGCGACGGATCTTGGCTGAACCAAGGCGTCCGCCGAGATACTGCATCATCTTCTCCGCTAAGGGCAGATTCGCTGTTCCTGAAAAGACAATCATAATATCCTCGAAAATGGCTGCCCGGGGTGGATTCGAACCACCTCTGAAAGAGTCAAAGTCTTTTGTGCTGCCATTACACAACCGGGCAAGTTTTTGCCAAAACGTGCCACAGCTTCCCCTGTAACCGTCGGCTTACTTCTGTGCCGTGCTGTTCGTCGCGGACCAAACCGAAAACGGAAGCCCCGCTACCGGACAACAAAACGCCAAAACAACCCGCGTTGTGAAGCGCCTGGGCTGCTTTTGCAACTGCAGGGTAGTTTTCAAATACACCGCGTTGCAATCCGTTAAACAAAGCGGCAGCCAAAGCCGCTACATCGCTATTACGGATAGAAGAGTGGATATTATGCAAAAAAAGAGGGGGTGGAGTCAAGTCTGGAGACCATTTTTTGAAAACTTCGCCTGTTGGGCACATGACGCCGGGGTTGGCGATGATCATCCAGGTGCCCGGGCACTCTTCGCGCGCAACACCGGAAAAGAGCGGGGTGACGAATTCGCCGCGACCCTCCATAAGGACGGCGCCGCCCTGGACCAGGGCAGGAATATCGCTGCCGAGTTCGGCACCGAGCTCGACCATCTCGCTCAGCGGGAGATTCAGGTTCCAGAGCTGGTTGAGTCCGCGGATCACCGCGGCCGCATCAGCGCTGCCTCCGCCGAGGCCTCCGCCGATGGGGATGCGCTTATGGAGGGCGATGTCCACGCCCGAGGAGACGCCATAGCGCGTCTGGATGAGGGCGGCCATGCGCATCACGAGGTTTTTTTCCGGTGCGCCGATGTGGGTGCCGTCCACGTTTGGCTCAAGCGTGGTGGTCATGGTGATCTCCGGCGTCGTGCGCAGCGTAAAACGCAGGGTGTCGCACAAAGTCACGGGCATGACCACGCTCCGGAGCGCATGGTAGCCGTCAGGTCGTTTGCCGAGGATTTCCAAAGTCAGATTGACTTTGGCATGGGCCTCCAACGTAATGACTTTTTCCGCTTTTTCCATGAATAACGGCATAGTTTGCCAAAAACATCAGGCCGGATAAAGTGTAAAATGCAGAGGTTGTTATCGGCTCAGGCGCTCACGGTGTCTGCGCGCTTTCAGGTGGAGGATGATCGTGCTGCGCATCGGCAGGGGTTTCCACGGAAAACGAGAGGGCTTCTTTGAGGGTCTGGGCCAGTTTTGTACGGTCGAAGGGCTTAGGCAGGAAGCAGATGCCCGGTGTGAGCATGCCGTGACGGGAGATGACATCTGCGGGATATCCCGACATGAAGATGACACGGAGGGAGGCGTTTTTGCGGAGAAGGGTTTCGGCAAGTTCGCGTCCGCTCATCTTGGGTAGGATGACGTCAGTCAAAAGCAGGTTGATCGTTTTGCCGGATTGGCCGGCGCACAGAAGCGCATCTTCCGCGGTGCCCACCGCAAGGACGTGATAGCCCATCTGCTCAAGGAAGCGCGTGGTTGTCTTGCGAACATTTTCTTCGTCTTCAACAAGAAGAATCGTTTCGTTTCCACAGAGTGACTCCAGCGGGATTACAGGCTTGTCCTCCTGCTCCAAGGGCGCGTGTTCAAGCGGGATATGGATGGAGAAGGTGGTGCCTTTGCCGACTTCACTGTGAACATTGATGAAGCCCTTGTTTTGACGGACAATACCGTAGACGGTTGCCAAGCCGAGTCCTGTTCCTTTTCCCGTTTGCTTGGTGGTAAAGAAGGGTTCAAAAATGTGTTGTCGCACCGCAGACGTCATGCCGCATCCTGTATCGCTTACCGTGAGGAGGATATATTCGCCAGGAACAGCGTCGGGATTTTTAGCCGCGTAGGCGGCATCGACGATAATAGGGGCAACGGAAATAAGGATTTCGCCTTTATTTTCAATCGCGTCGCGGGCATTGACGCAGAGATTCGTCAGAAGCTGATCCACTTGCGTGGGATCCATCTTGATCATGGCGGGAGAACGGCTCGGTTTCAAGGTCACCTGGATATCTTCGCCGATCAGCCGTCGCAGCAGCTTAAGCGTATTCTCAACCGTCGCGTAGAGATCAAGGATCTTAGGCTTAATGGCCTGTTTTCGTGCAAACGCCAGCAATTGCCGGGTCAGTTCCGCGGAGCGCTGTCCGACTTTCTTGATTTCTTCCAAATCGGCGTGGAATGGGTGGCCTTGGGGAATTTGCTCTAAACCCATTTCCGTGTAGCCGAGGATGACTTGCAGCATGTTGTTGAAGTCGTGCGCCATACCGCCTGCAAGGCGTCCGACAGATTCGAGTTTTTGAGATTGGCGCACTTGCTCTTCCAACTCGCGTTTTTCCTGATACAGTTTCAGACGTTCGCCATGTCCATGAATAGCTTCAACCTGTTTCCAGACGCCATCCATGAGCAATTGAAGCTGCAAGATATCCGTGTTGGTATAGTCGCTTTCTTTATTGGCAACGCCGACCACCGCAACGATCTGGTCGCCATTAAAGACGGGGATGGTTAGAAAACGATGCAGGGGAGCATGCCCAGCCGGATAGCCTTTTTTCAGGGGATTATCGGCTTGGAAATCGTTTACGAGAATCTCTTTCCGCTGTCGGACCGCTTCTCCCCAAAGGCCTGTCTTGTCCAGATGGTAGACGATTTCCTGATCGCGTATGGAACAAACATCCATGACGCTTTTTGACCATGTATTGAGTATGAATTCTTTTTTTTGTTCACTATAAAAGTAGATATAGCCAATCTTGCTGTTGGTCAATTGGATGGCTTCGTCTAAGGCGTAATCCAGAAAGGTTTGCTCATCAACTTCCTGATGCTGCAGGATTCTGACGAGACTCTGCAAGCGGCTTTCATTGTCCTTAATCGCGCGTTCAGCCTCCTTTTGCTTCGTGATGTTAATATGTGTGCCGATCGTCAGGTCGGATGGGGTGCCGTCAGGATTGTGCAGGGTCTGTCCGCGCGACCAGATCCAGATCCAACGGCCATCTGCATGTTGCATGCGGAACGCATCTTCATACATGCCGTGAGCGCGTGCGGAAAGGTAATCAGTGAAGTGCTGAATGACGCGTTGACGATCTTCGGGGTGGATCAGGCTGAATAACGCTGTGTCGATCGTATCCTGCGTTTGGTTCGGCGCTTCTCCCGCATGGCGTCCAAGGATAGCGAAATATTCGGGACTGCACCAGAAGGTGTTGGCTTTCTTATGGAATTCCCATACGCCGGTATTGGAGACTGCGATGACAGAACGATAACGCGCTTCGCTGGCTTTCAGCGATTCGGTAGCATTTTTCCGTGTAATGGCCGAACCAATATGTGCCGCGATGTCCTCCAGACCTTCAATTTCTTCGCGGAGAAAGCGGTTTTTACGGTGATCATTGAGTTGGAGCAACCCGATTGTTTGGTTGTGGGTACGGATCGGAATGAGCGCGACTGACTCGTAGCCGAAATGGATGCACGTGTTGCGCGGATTGCGGCGCGCGTCGTTGGGTGGATTTGCCAGTCGGGTTGTATCATTGCTCCAATAACTTCCGCCTTTTGTCGAGAACGGATACGATGTATCAATCTGATCCGAAAGAACTAATCCGCAGGTGCATTCCAGAAAGGCCTTGCCTGTGCAGTCGCGGCAGCAGTCGCCGGAATCCGTGTGTTCGAGCAATGAATTTTCCGTTGCCAGGAAGTCATCAGAAAAGCCCTTTTGAATAAAATAAGGGAAATCTTCACCCTCTTGCAACCGGAGTCCCATGGCGTCGACATCGATTCGCGCCTTTAACAAATCAAAAACATGCTGAATCGATTCCCGCATGCCCTTTGTTTCGTTGAGAATTTTGAGGGCGATAAGGCTTGTTTCGTGAATAAGCGCACGTCGTTTGCGCGCGGTGATGTCGGTCGCAGAGCCGCGTAACCCGATGATGGCACCCTGTTGGTTTCGCATTGGGACAATCATGCTGTTGACCCAGATGACTCTGCCGTCGCGGTTGATCATACGGTGCTCGTCGCTCGTGCTGGTTTGGTCGCTACGGATCAATGTATGATAGCGTGTGTTGATGCGTTCGAGATCCTCCGTCGGGACGAGGTCGAAGCAACTTTTTTTCCCGCAGAGTTCCTCCGGCGAATAACCGAGGATGGATGTGACAATCGGATCAACAAAAGTATATTCGCCTTGCGGATTTGTTTCCCAGAGAAATGTTCTGCCCTGGGCCGCCATTTGACGGAAGCGGTCTTCGTTTTCGCGGAGCGCGGCTTCGGCTTTTGTGCGCGCTTCGCTTTCCGACTTCATGTCTTCCATGGCATTCAGCAGGGAGAGCCGGCTGCGTTCAATTTCGCGCGTTCGTTCGGTTACGAGGGCGGAGAGGCGCGCCTGTTCATTGCGTTGAAATCGATTGGAAGACTTGACTTTGACCATCGCACGGATTTGCGCGACCAGTTCCGTAGGCTCGATTGGTTTGCTCAAAAAGCCTTCGGCTCCCAGTTGCAGTGCCTTGATGCGGTTATTCGTATCGGTCTTGAGCGCGGTGAGGAAAATCACCGGGATATCCTTTGAGCGAGCATCAGCTTTGAGCCTTTGACAGACCTCGAATCCATCCATGCCAGGCATCACAATGTCGAGCAGGATGACATCGGGATCCTCTGTCATGGCTAATTCGAGTCCGCGTGGACCATCAAGGGCTTTCAGCACAATTCCCTCGGGCAACGCATCGCGGACGACAGCGCCAAGCGTTGTCAGGTTGTCCGGTTTGTCATCAATTGCCAGTATTTTCATGCGGAGTCTCCTCCCTTGAATCCAGGAACTGATGGAGCGTTTTCGTTAACGCATCGGCGTCGATCGGTTTGGAGACATAGGCATCAAAACCGCGTGCGAGAATAGTTTCGCGGTCACCCTTCATTGCGCTCGCTGTCACGGCGACAACGGGGATTTCCCGCAGCGTTTCATGGGCCTGGAATGCGGCTAAAACCGCAAAACCGTCCATGCCGGGAAGCGCGATATCCGTCAAAATCAGATCCGGGGCGTGCATCTCGGCCTGCGTGAGTCCGGAGGGACCATCCGTGGCTGTAAAGAGTGTGCAGGAATCGCAAAGGAGCGCTTGCAGCGTGCGCATGTTGTCCGGATTATCCTCAATGATCAGGATTTTCGGTTTACCGGTGACGCGACAGCGGCGCGGTTTGGGAATCGGCGCTGGTGTCTGCGGTGTTGGTGCAAACATGGCGGCCACGGCATTCAGGAGTTCTTCGCGGTGGATATCGCCTTTGCGGATGAACTGGCTGATGTGGTTGTGTTTAAGAAAACTCAGTTCACTCTTGGTTACGTGGCGCGCGGTTAAGATCAGCACAGGCAGGGTGAGCGTCTTTTCTGTGTCACGAATCGCCTTGAGCATCTCAAAACCATCCATTTCCGGCATCATGAGGTCGAGAATCACGGCGTCGGGGAGTTCCTCCTCAATACGGGCTAATGCCTGGATGCCGTTTTTCGCGGTCCGGATGTCATAACCCTGTTCGCGCAAGATGTCGCACATCTGGATGACAATCGCCTCGGAATCTTCGACAAGGAGGAGTTTGCGGCCTTGCGATACTGCGCGCACGGCAGCATCGGTCGCCCGATGCTGCGGGTAGGGATGGTGTTCCGGGGCTTCATTTTTAGGCGAAACCGTGAAGGGCAACCAGAGCGTAAAGGTTGATCCGATATTGAGCGTGCTTTCGACGGTGATATCACCCTCCAGCATGCGCGCATACTTGCGGGCGATTGTGAGTCCTAGTCCGGTTCCGTCGTGGCGACGCGAGGCTCTGTCATCGGCTTGGCGGAAAGCCTCGAAAATACGTTCAAGCGCCTCTTCCGGAATGCCGATGCCTGTATCGCGCACGGCAATGAACAGCATGTTATCTTTTTGGCCTGACGAAATTTCGACCGTTCCGTGATCCGTGAATTTAATCGCATTGGCCGCAAGATTCTGAACGATGTGACGCACTTTTTCGGGGTCGCTGTAGAAGCGCGGCATGTGCGGGTCCGTGCGATTGATGAGGGCAATGCCTTTCTCGTTCGCAAGTGGGGTCAGCATGCTCATGATGGGGTCGATGATTTCGGGGGCCGCGCAGGAGGAGAGCATGACCTCTTCGCGTCCAGACTCAATGCGTGAGAGATCGAGGATGTCGTTGATCAGTTCGAGCAGGTGCTTGCCGTTGCGTTCGATGACATCGAGATAGCTGTATTCTTCATCCGGGACCTTGTTCACCAGGCGACGGCTTAAAACGCCGGACAGCGCAATGACGGAATTGAGCGGGGTGCGCAATTCGTGACTCATGTTTGCCAGGAAGATCGATTTGAGTTGGCTAGCCTGTTCCAGTTCGCGGCGCTGCATGTCCAGTTCAGCGTTCATCTCTGTCAGCTCATGCGTCTGTGCGGAGAGTTCTTTTTTCTGGGTTTCCAATTCCAGATTCTGGAATTCAAGGTGTTTGGCCTGGTCCTGGATTTGCTGAAAGAGCAGCATCC
>CAZMLC010000021.1:21217-24417 GCA_964567125.1 uncultured Akkermansia sp. | reverse complement strand
TTCTGGAATTCAAGGTGTTTGGCCTGGTCCTGGATTTGCTGAAAGAGCAGCATCCCGTTCATCCGCGCGGTGATCGTGGGACATACGCTCTTCAGGAAGCGCAGCGTTTCTTCGTTATAGGGATAAAGCGAGGCGAGCGACAGGATCGCGGTGATGCGCTGATCGGTACGAATAGGGATCGTGATGATTTCGCACGGTTTGAAGGTTCCGTTGACGGTTGCAAAGGTGAATACGGTTGACGCCGGAATGGCTTTGAGGTGTTGTATTTCCCCGGTTGCCAGGGCTACGCCCAACTCGCCTTCGCAGGCATCCGCCGAAAAACTTGCGCGCGCGTTTGCGTCGAGACCCACGGACACGAAATGGTCAAAGCTGGTTTTCTGCGGATTAAGCAGGTAAATGGCGCCCATTTGCGATCCGGTTTGCTGGGTCAGGGTCACGATCAGATCCTTGCAGAATTGGTGTGACTCCATCTGTTTGAGCATGATGGCGGCCAAGGTATTCATCTTTTCATCGATCTGCATCTCTGTTTGGAGCGCTTCGGCCATGGCGTCGAAAGCTCTGGCAAGAGTGCCGAATTCCGTATGGGAAACAATTTCGCTGCGCGCCGTGAAATCGCCAGCGCGAAAGCGATTGACCGCTTTCGTGAGCGTGCGCAACGGCTTCTTGATCCAGGCAACGATTAAGAAGGTGATGATGCCTGCAAAGATAAGGATCGCGCTGACATAAATAAGCATCCGCTGATTCAGTTGATCTTTGAGGGTTGTTACATTGCGGTAGAGTTCATCCGCCTTGTTTTTGGCAAACGTGTCGACCTTCTTGGTGTATTGATAAATCGTCTGGGCGTGGTTATTGCCTACGCCGCCAATGGTTGTACGGGTGATAACCTCGCGGATATTTCCTTCATGCAAAAGTCGGATGGTTTCGCTGCGGACAGCATTCCATGCGATTAGCGCTTCGCGCAAACGGGTGATATCTTCGCGTGGTCCGAGATAACGTTCGGACAGAATGTCGATTTGCTGAAAGGCCACGTCGTTGTTGGCTTCAATCTCTTGGATGACCTTGGCTACCTTTTGGTTGTCATCCGCAATCAGCGCAAGACTGCGCATGTCGCGGTGGATCGCTGTTACGGCAGTCTCAAAGACACCCACAGCACTGCGGACGGTCAGGGGGTGGTTATACAGTTGCTTGGACTGTAGCCACAACGCGTCGACTTGCTGTTGCGCCTCAAAAGCGAGCAGAAGGATCAATACGAGAATGAATCCCAACGCGACGCGTAATCGTGTGCTGATTTGAATATCGTTGAACGTCATACGTCATGAGCTCCTTTTAAAAATCGGTACACCGGGCATAACCTCGCGCATCTGGGCTTCGCGCGCGACGAGCTGCCGTTCGGTCTCCCCCGTGATGAAATAACCGCGCGGGGAAAGGCCCTGCATCAGCTTGCCGAGGATCTGCCGCTGCTGCTCCGCGCGGTAGTACAAAAGCACGTTACAGCAGACAATGAGGTCGAAATCGCCAAAAATGCTGTTGGGGGGGGAACTGGTTGTTTCATCCAACAGGTCGTACGGTGAAAATTCTACACGGTTTTGCAGGCGTTGCTCAATCGTATAATACAGCCCATTCTTCTGGAAGGCGGACTCAATGTGTCGCAGGCGGATATTCCCGATTTCTGCGGCAGAGTAGATGCCGGCACGTGCTTTTTCCAAATCCTGGATATCCAGGTCGGTCGCGAAAATCCGCCAATTCAGGTGGGGTTTTGTTGCCTGAATCTCATCGAGTAAAATGGCGATGGACCAGGGTTCCTGTCCAGCCGAGCAACCTGCTGACCAGATGCGTAGTCCCGTGTGGCCTTGCTTCTCGTGGTGGTCAACCAGTTCCGGCAGAATGCGCTGCTCAAGCAGCGCGAAGGTCAGTGCGTCGCGGAAAAAAAGGCTGTATCCTACGCGCAATGATTGATACAGGTTTTTTGCTTCCACGCTATTTTGCTCGAGGATCAGGTCATAAAGGGCCGGGGATTCGCAGCCCATGCTCTGCATGCGGCGATCGCGTGATCGCAGCAGAAAGAAAAAATCAAAGCAGGAGATGTCAAAGCCATGAAGGTTCATGATTCGAATCAGGGGTCCAGCCTGCAGTTCATCGTTACACTGTCGGTTCATGAGGCCCTCCCACAATTTTATATTTCTCGGGCTGTCCTTGCGCACGCAGTAAACTGTTTATTTCAGCTTTCAGTTCAATCATGCGCAGTTCGCGTCCTACGGTGACGCGGTTAATACGTTCAAGTTCATGGTATCTTTTCTTGAGGTCTTCTTCAGCGTGCTTGCGCGAGGAAATATCCTGGAAGATGCAGGCGAATTGTTTTGGGGCTGGGCAAAAAGCATGGACTTCGAAGTATTTGCCTAATTCGCTGGAGTACTGTTCAAACGATATCGGTTCGCCCGTGAGCGCGACTCGTCCATACGTTTCAATCCAATACGGTTCAGTCTTCGGCAAGATATCGAGAACTGTTCTTTGAAGGATATTTTCAGCACGTAATCCCGTCATGCGTTCAAAGGCGGGGTTGACATCAATAAAGCGATAATCGACTGGCGTGCCGTGCGGGTTGCAGAGAATCTCTTGCAGAGCAAAGCCGTCGAGCATCTCGTCAAATAAGGTCTTATACTGCTTTTTACTGGTGGTCAACGCCTGTACAACTTCCGTGCGTGTGATGGCGTTGCTGACGATATCCATGAGTACGCGGAACATGTCCAATTGTTCAGGGGGCCAGGGGGGAAGTGGGCGGGTGGCATCAAAGACAAAGGCACCGACAAGCGTCTTGCCGGCGCTGTGGATCGGCAGACTCAGCGACGCGCGGATGCCTTGGATGAGGAACATCTGTTTTTCGATATGCGCTTCTGCTGGCAGCGTGTCGAGGTCTGGGATGCAGGTGATTTTCTGGTCGCGCATCTGTGCTATCCACCACGGTGTGAGATGCGTTGGCTGTTCAGTCGGCGTTTCCATCAGGAGGGCCGCCTCCGGGCGATGCCAGGCATGTGCGGTGGTCATATATTCGAAATCGTCGGAGAAGCGGATGTGTGAACAACGAGCCATGTCTAAGCATTGTCCGAACAGGGCAAGGGTGTGCTGGATGGCCTCATCAAGATGTGCCGGGTCATTGACCTGCATAAAGCGCGCAGAGACATCGACAATATGTGTGCGGATTT
>CAZMLC010000021.1:0-21117 GCA_964567125.1 uncultured Akkermansia sp. | reverse complement strand
TCCGTTGCAATCGGACATCGCGATGCCTTCACTTGCTTGCGTCACGGCTGTCTTGAATTCGAGCAGGGTGGCTTTCTGAAGGCGAATATTTAAATCGGTGCGGTGGAGCATCACGAAGATCAGCAGGAACATGGCGATGAAGAGGATCGCGGAGAGTGTGGCGGCAACGACGATTTGCTGGCGTTGTGCGATTTTGACGTTCGTTACATCGTATAAAAAGATCAGATCGCAGGCTTTTGCACCTGTTACATTCGGTAGCGTTTCCTTGACCATGCGCCAGTATTTGTTGTTGAAATAGAGCTCATGGGGTATCTCATGGGCGGCATGTTCAACTTCTAACAGCTGTGCGATTTCCTGGGAGAGTGTAAGCGTTGAATAGACCACGACATGGTTGGGCAATTGGTTCCAGTGCGGGGTTCTTCCCAGCATCTTCATGCCTGCTTCCCAGCTGGTTCGTTCAAGCATGCGCTTATCGAGCAGCTGGATCTTTTCAACACCATCAAACATCACAATGCGGTTGAGGGCATCCGAAAGCTCCTTGGCCAGTTCCATATACCCTACGAGCCGATGGTCTGCGTCAAAAACGGGATGCACAACGCGTAAGGGCATGGTTCCAAGGGCGCCAATTTCAATGCCAGACGCGGGTTGTCGGGTCCGTTCCGCTTCGCAGGTGGTCAGCCGGTCAATCCGATCACCATGTTTTTCAGGTTTGTGAAGGCGTAAAACGCAGATTCGGTTGGTGTCCGAAAAGAAGCAATGCGTAATCCGTTGATTGGCCTTGAGCGAGGTGAAAATCGGCTCCATCAATGAGAGCAAGCGATCCCGGTTACCTGTCCGCAGGGCTTCGACGATTGCGGGATCTTGCAGAATCAGATCCGAGGTTGCGCGCAGGACGTGTGTCTGTTCGTCAAGCAGGGACTTGAGATCCGAAGTTGCCGCGCGCTTGAGAACAAAACTGACGCTGTTCATCTGCTGATTAAGCGCTTTGATCAGCATGCCGCATCCGCCGCCAATCAGGATCAGCAGGAGCACCGCCATGGCTGGCATGAGCCTACGCATGACCGTTTGCGGCGCTGGATTGGCGCGATGGATAATAAACGGGACGGCGATGAGCATGAGCATCATGATCGCAATAAAGCCTGCGGGGAGTGCGGCTTGGGCAATAACATTCCATTGCCAATCATGGGCATCAATGTCGATGCCGAATACAGCTACAACCGTGTTCGTGGCTGGATCAAACAGCGGGATGAGTGCCGAGACCCACCGTCCCCAGCGATCATCAGTGGGACCTTCGATCACCGCCTCTCCGGTGTCAAAGGCGTAATGCATTATGGCCGAGGCTTCTTCATATTGTTGTCCTGCGGGTGACTCAAGCTGGGAACCGGACTGTTCGCTGTCCGCGTAAAAAAACACTGAGCGATCGCGGGTGCGTCCCAGAATATAGACGAAACGGGACTGCGGATAGTGTACCTTGATGGAGGCCAATTGCGCTTTGAATTGCAGGTAGGGGGAGGCGTCGAGGTCATTCTTTGTACCGGTTAGATTCGTAAGCCGGTTGATATCGATTGCACTTGCGAGAAGCCTTACTTGGGTAAGCAAATCATCGCGCAGGCGCTGGTCGGCACGGATCATGATATGCATGATGCTGATTATGCTGACAAAAAACAACGCGCTTGCAAACAACAGCGATTTCGCCTTGTAGCGGTGGAGCAGGTTAACTATGCGTTCGGTAACCATGTTGTTTCGGCACGAAGCTGGCGGATTAATAATCGACTTCCATGCGAAAGGAAGTATTCACTCACACTTGAGTACAATATCGTTTTTAGGAATAACCGTCAAACGGTTTTCACCGCGTTGCGCGCGTTCGTCAGCGTCGTTCCCGGAACGCGTATTTCACCCGGTTGATCGTGCGATCTTCGCTGTTGACTTGTGTGCGTAAAAGGACGATACTAACGCCCCTGAAATACGAGTAGAATCATGAATCGATGTGAATATAAACACGCCCTTGTTTTGGGCGCTGCGGCAAGCGGCGAGTGGGCTGCACGGCTGCTGCTTGCGCGCGGAGCACAGGTTACGCTGTTGGATGAAAGCGACGGTTCAGCGTGCGCGGAGAACATTCAGCGCGTGCAAGCTGCCGGCGGAACTGTCTTGTTGGGTCAACGGGATCTGCCCGCAGGCGCATGGGATCTTTGCGTAGCGAGTCCGGCTTTTGCGCTGCGCCATGTCTGGATCGCGGCGTGTCAGCAACAGCGGATCCCGGTGATCTCCGAATTGGAGCTGGGCGCAACCTTCTGGACGGGCAAGATCCTTGCGGTCACAGGCAGCAAGGGCAAGAGTTCGTTGGTCAAGTTTTGCGCCGACACCTTAACGCTGTGCGGGGTATCCGCGTCGCCCGCAGGGAATTACGGGATACCGCTCTCGCAGCTCGTCATGGAGCAGCCTGCGCTGCAGTGGGCGGTTACCGAGGTGAGTTCCTTCCAGATGGAGCATTCGCCGAATTTTCATCCGCAGATCGGGATTTTACTTAATCTTCAGCCGGACCACATGGACCGGCATACCTGTTTTGCCGAATACCGGGCGCTGAAGTTCAGCATGTTCGCCAACATGGATGCGCGCGACAGGGCGTTGTTGCCCGCTGATTTAGATACAGAGGGTCTGCTGAACGCGCAGGTGCCCTGTTCCCGCTTCGGCGTCGCGCCTGCGAGCGATTGGCGCTATGTGGACCATGCGATTGTCGAGCAGGGCGGTGCGGGCCGGCGGGTATCGTTAGCCGGCGCGTGGTTTGACAACGAGATCCTTGGGCTGGCGGCCGCCGCCGCTGTTGCGGCGCTGACGCAGGCCGGGCTTTCGACGGAGCAGATTGAACGCGGTTTTGCGGCGTTTGAGCCGCTGGCTCACCGCGTACAGGTGATCGGCACGGATGCGCGCGGAGTCACCTGGGTGGACGACTCAAAAGCGACGAGCCTGACGGCTACCGCGGCCGCGTTGCGCATGGTCAGAAAGCCTGTGCGGCTCATTGCCGGAGGGCTCCTGAAGGAAAATGATTTAAATTTCCTAAAAGAGTTGCTGACACAGACCACACAAAAGGTGTATCTTATTGGCAAATGTGCAGGTGTGATGGCCGATGCGTGGGCATCGGTTGTTCCTTGCGAAATTTATGGCACGATTGAGCGTGCTGTTCAGGCTGCAGCGCAGGATGCGTTACCTCAGGAAACCGTCCTGCTCTCACCGGGCACAGCAAGTTTTGATCAGTTCAACAGCTACAAGGAAAGAGGTGAGCGTTTCACACGGCTGGTTCGCACGGTTGCGGATCTGTGAAACGGTTCTTTTCCCAGAAGCAAACGGAAGAAACAAGAGGGAGAGACTCAAAATGAATCTCAAATCGATACGTCTCGTGGTTGGTGCAAATCTGCTGGCAGCGACATGCTTGCTGATGCAGGGCTGTTCGAGCAGCAGTGATAAGAGTGCTGAGGAAGATGTTGCGGTCGTGCCGACCGAAGAGACCAAGCCGGCAGAACCTGTTGTTGCTCCTGCTGTGGAAGAGGAGATCAAGCCGGTTGCCATGACCACCGCATATACCGTCAAGAAAGGGGATACGATTTCAGGCATCGCGGCGAAGTACAATTTGCGCTGGCAGGATGTTGTGGCAGTCAACGCGGGTTTGACGCCGAACAAGATCCGCGTCGGGCAGGTGGTCCAACTGCCGGGTCAGGTCGACCTCTCGAAGGAACAGCGTGTTGCTCCTGCGGTAAAAGCACCGAAGACCTCCGCGCCGAAAGGTGCAAAGGCCGCGGCTGTTGCGGGCGCAAACTATGTTGTCAAGAGCGGGGATACGCTGGGTGGAATCGCCCATCACTTTGGCGTTAAAGTCGCTGCCTTGCGTGAAGCGAACAATCTGAAGAATGATAAGATCGTTGTTGGTCAGAAGCTGAAAGTGCCTGGCGCCAAGGCTGCTGCTGAAACCAAGAAGAGCGTGAACAAGGCGACTGCGCCCAAGACCGTTGCCCCCAAGGCTGCTGTCAAGAGCGAAGAGAAGCCCGCTGCACCGGCTGAAGCCGCTGCTCCAGCTGTAACGCCTGCACCGGCTGCAACAGAGTCCGCTCCATTGCCGCCACCGCCTGCAGCAACGCCGGCAGCTCCGGCTGCGGCTGCTACACCCGATGCTGCTGCTCCGGCGGCTGCACCTGCGCAGAACTATCAGACGCACCAGGTGAAGGAGGGGGAAGACCTCTACGGGATTGCGATTCGCTGGGGATGCAGCCCTGCTGACCTGAAGGCCCTGAACAACCTGACGGGTTCGGATCTGAAGCCGGGTACTGTTCTGAAGATTCCTAATTGAGTCTTGGGGTTCTGTAGCGATGAAAAAGACCCTGGCATGGCTCTCAATGACAGTGGTCCTTCTTCTGGGCTTAGGAATTGTCTTGCTGGCTACGGCCATCACCGTGCGGGCACAGATTGAATATCAGGGTGACCCGCTCGGTTATTTTAAGCGTCAGTTGATGTGGCTTGTTATCGCGTTTGTTGCAGGGTTAGCTGCTACCAAATTCGATTATCATCGATGGCAAAAATTCCCGTATATGACGATTGTGTTTTATACGGGAGTTTTTCTTTTGCTGACGGCGGTTATTTGCCCTGGAATCCGCAGGGAGATCAACGGCAGCTGTCGCTGGCTCATCATAGGGCCGCTTCGTCTTCAACCCAGCGAATTAGCTAAACTGGCGACGGTCATCGTCATGTCGGTCTGGATGGACCGAATCGGATGGCGCGTTGAGCAGTTCAAAAAAGGCGCGCTTATTCCTGCGGCCGGGCTTGCCGGATATCTTGCCCTGGTCCTTGCGGAGACTGATTTCGGCGCCACGGTTGTCATGGCCGTTGTGGGTGGAGCGCTGATGTTCGTGGCGGGTGTCCGCTGGCGTTATTTGATTGGTATGGGCCTGTGCGGCATTTTCGGCGTGGGGGCCATGGTTGTGCGCAATGCGAACCGGATGGCGCGCATCAAGGGCTGGTTCGGACATATGTTCCCGGATGTTGAGTGGTTCCAGACTCCTGCGGGCATTGATCCTGCTGTCCTTGAACATGCCGCGCAGAAGGCGAAAGCCGCGACTTACCAATTGGATCAGGCGCTCATTGCCTTTAAGAACAGCGGGTTCTGGGGTGTGGGTCTCAATCAAAGCGTTCAGAAATTCGAATATCTTCCCGAGGCGCATACCGATTTCATTTTCGCGATCGGCGGGGAGGAGATGGGGTTGATTTTCTCCGTGGGTGTGGTTTTGCTTTTTCTCAGCTTGCTGATCTGCGGCATGGTGATCAGTTTTAAGGCGCCCGACCGGCTGGGCCGTTTGCTTGCGTTTGGCATGACCCTGCTGCTGATTTTCCAGGTTGTTTTCAATATCGGCGTCGTGACCGGCGTCTTCCCGACCAAGGGCATTGCGCTGCCCTTTATGAGTTACGGCGGATCGAACATGCTCACTGCGCTCATCGCAGTCGGTACGCTTTTCAACATCGGGATCCAATGCGAGACCACCAGTGGCAAGATGGCCAAAAATGTGGTCTCCCGCTTATGAGGGGGCCACTCACCACGTACTGAAAAAAAAAGGAACGCGTTTTTGATGCGTTCTTTTTTTTATGCGCGAGCGCGTTGCCCCATAAAAAAAAACATGCGAACACTGGCGTGTCCGCATGTTTTTTCGATCTCTGGGCTCGATGCTTAGGCCTTTGCGGCTTCGGCAGGAGCAGCAGCATCAACGACTTCACCGACGCTGACCCATTGCAGGAGACACATTTCCGAACCATCGCTGCGGCGTTGGCCGAGCTTCAGAATCCGGGTGTATCCGCCATTACGCCCAGCCATGGCAGGGACGACGTTGTCAAACAGCTTCTGCACGGCTTCAGGAACCTGCAGACGGGATGCTGCCAAACGGCGTGCGGCCAATGTGCCCTTGCGGGCGAGCGTAACGATCTTTTCAGCGTCCTTGCGCGCCTGTTTCGCCTTGGGCAGCGTGGTCTTGATGCTGCTCTGGAGAATCAGGTTGGTCACAAGGCTCGTCAGCAGCGCCTTACGGTGTGCCGACTTACGACCGAACTTTTTAGCAATTCTTTGATGACGCATTTCTTTTCCTCAAAACTTCTTAGGTGTTCTCAAGCAACTCCGGATCGAACTTGAACCCGAGACCGAGTCCCATCTCCACCAGTTTGTCCTTGATTTCGTTCAACGACTTCTTGCCGAAATTGCGATACTTCAACATATCCGCCTCTGTCTTCATGGCCAGTTCGCCAACCGTTGTGATGTTGGCATTGTTCAGGCAGTTTGCAGCGCGGACACTCAGTTCGATTTCGTTGACGCTCATATTCAGAATACGGCGCAGACGTTCGCGTTCCTCGTCGACCTTCTTCTCCGACTCTTCGAACTCCAGGACTTCTTCGCTGTAATCAACGAAGACATCAAGGTGGTGACGCAAAACTGCCGCAGCCGTCTTCAACGCCTCATCCGGCGATACGCGACCATCAGTCCAGACGTCCAGAACCAGTTTCTCATAGTCTGTGCGTTGACCGACGCGCGTGTTTTCGACTTGGAAATTTACGCGCGTGACCGGCGAGAAGATACTGTCGATTGGAATTGTTCCGATCGGCTGATCATCAACCTTGTTGCCTTCAGCAGGGCAGAAGCCACGGCCGCAGCGGATTTCGACTTCCATGTCCAGCACACCATCCGAACCCAGCGTTGCGATGTGTTGCGTCGGGTTGAGAATCTCGATGGAGTTTTCTACAGCGAAATCCGCAGCCGTGACAACGCACGGGCCCTTCTTGTGGAGCTTGAGCCACATCGTGTTGCGCGTAAAACTCTTGAGCAACACCCGTTTCAGGTTCAGGATAATGTCAGTCACATCTTCGCTGACGCCAGTCAGCGAGCAGAATTCATGACTTGCACCACCCACTTTGACGGAGGCGATTGCCACGCCTTCAATTGACGACAGCAGCACACGGCGCAAAGAATTGCCGACGGTGCGGGCATAGCCCACCTCAAACGGCTCCGCCGTGAAACGTGCATACGTCGCGGTAGCAGTCGCTTCATCCTTCTGCACCCGCTTTGGCATTTCAAAACGACTCAAACGAATCGGCATAGTTCCGTCCTTTCAAGCCGCATAAGCCTGCGTATTCGGCAGGCTACGGCTATTATTCGGTCCACGATTAACGAGAATACAATTCGACGATAGCTTGTTCGTCGACGATCGGCGCGATTTGTTCGCGTGTCGGCAGACTCTGCAATTCAGCACGGAAGGCCTTACGATCCAACGAGAGCCAGGTCGGCGTCTGCTGGGTTGTTGCAGCTTCCAGACTGCGCGTTGCAATGTCGCGGCTACGCGGACGATCACGGACTTCGATCACATCGCCGACCTTGCAGATCATGGACGGGATGGAGGCGACGTGGCCGTTCACGGTCACATGGCCGTGCAGCACGAACTGACGGGCCGCGCGACGTGACGCGCAAAAACCAAGGCGGTAGGCCAGGTTGTCCAGACGGGTTTCCAGCATTTGGAGCAGGATTTCGCCTGTGACGCCTTTGCGGCGCAACGCTTCCTTAAAGAATCGACGGAACTGAAGTTCTTGCATGCCGAACTGGCGGCGCAGACATTGCTTCTGGCGCAACTGCTGACCATATTCTGACATTTTGCGGCCGCGGCGTGCACCATGCTGACCAGGTGCGGATTGCCCCTGTTCGATTGCACACTTAGCCATATAACACCGGGCGCCCTTGAGAAACAACTTCTGTCCCTCGCGACGGCACAACCGGCAAGCGGGTCCTGTATATCTGCCCATGTTAGACTCTCCTCCGTTTGCGCGGACGGCACCCGTTATGCGGAATCGGTGTGCAATCCTTCAGAACTGTGACGTGCATGCCTGCGGACTGAATAGCCCGTACTGCGGATTCACGCCCAGCGCCTGCGCCCTGAACTTTTACTTCAACTTCATGCATGCCCTTGGAAATCGCCTGACGTGCAGCATCCTGCGCAACCATGGTTGCGGCAAACGCTGTACACTTGCGCGATCCCTTGAATCCAGCCTTGCCGGCCGAACTCCAGGCAATGACACCGCCACGGGCATCCGTAATGGAAACCAGGGTGTTGTTAAATGTCGAACGGATAAAGCAGATACCAGCAGGAATCGATTTACCCTTGCTCTTTTTCTTAGCGTCAACCGGCGTTGCAACCTTGGAGTCATCCCCCATGTTCAACACGGCTGCCGCTTCTTCATGCACCCGCTGTTCTTCCGTAACAGGTGCAGCTTCTTTTTTGACAGCTTCTTCGCTCATGCGTCCTAGCCTTTTAAACAGTTTGGTGTTCGTCCGCACTAAAACTTAGCCGGGCAAAAGCAACACCGGGTTAATTACGCCTTTGCTTTCATGGCTGCGCGCTCGCTGCGATCGCGAACTGCGCCTACGGTCTTCTTACCGCCTTTGCGCGTACGTGCATTCGTCCGCGTCCGCTGACCGCGACACGGTAAACCACGTTTATGGCGCTGACCACGATACGACCCAATACTAATCAGACGGCGGATGTTCTGCGAAACTTCACGACGCAGATCACCTTCCACACGATAGTTGTCCTGAATGTAAGCCACAATCTGACGGATTTCATCCGGAGTCAGATCATCGGCCTTCTTAGCTGGGTCGACTTTGCATTGTTCGACCACGTCACTGGCCCGCTTGGGACCGATCCCGTGAATGTACCGGAGCGCGTATTCAACGCGTTTACGTCCCGGAATATCCACACCCATCAATCTCGGCATGGTTGTCCTCTCTAATTAACCCTGACGCTGCTTATGGCGAGGATTTGTACAAATAATACGAACGACTCCTTTGCGGCGTACCACCCGGCAGCGCTCACAAATGCGTCGTACAGAACTGCGAACTTTCATGGTTTTTCTCTTCCTTGGTAAAAAAGGGCTTTTGATTTAACCAAAAGTCCGTCACCTTGTCCACCACAAAGTTTGGAAATTTTCTATGCCAGCGTCAAAATTTCCACCCTTTCTTCAAGCACGGCCACTGTGTGCTCGAAGTGCGCGGATGGTTGCCCATCTCGCGTTACAACGGTCCATTTGTCCTCCAGCACGGATACACCGCTGTTGCCCAGGTTGACCATCGGCTCAATCGCCAGTGTCATTCCAGGCTTCAGGACGGGCCCGCGCCCCGGCTTACCAAAGTTCGGAACCTGCGGATCTTCGTGGAGGTGACGCCCCACGCCGTGGCCTACAAAATCCCGAACAACCGAACAGCCGGATGCCTCGACGATGCTTTGCACCGTGTGAGACACGTCGCCGAGATAACCGCCGGGACGCATGGCTGCAACCGCTGCCGCCAACGCCTCGTGGGTCGTCTCAACGAGACGGATCACATTGGGATCCGTAACGCCGACCATAACGGTCGTCGCAGAATCCCCATGAAACCCGCCATAATAAACCCCGACGTCGAGACTCACGATATCCCCGGGCTTTACAACCCGAGCTCCAGGTATGCCGTGAATCACTTCATCGTTAATCGAAATACATATCGCCGCTGGATATCCGTTGTATCCCAGAAACGAGGGTTTCGCGTGACGCTGCGCAATCAGCTTCCGCGTGAGCGCGTCAAGCTCTCCCGTCGTTACGCCCGGCTGAACCGCTGCCGCTACCTCCTCGAGCACCTGCGCCGTCATCCTGCAGCTGATGCGCATGGTCTCCAGTTCACTGGCGTTTTTTAAAGGAATCTTCATACTAAAGCCGCACGTACGCGCTTTACGATTCCATCGATCTCGCCCACTCCATCGACGCGTTTGAGCAGATCGCGCTTCTCATAAAAATCAATCAGCGGCATGGTCTGCGTCTTGTAGACCGCCAGCCGGTTCTGTACCGTCGCCGGGTTATCGTCTTTGCGGACAACCAGGTCAGTCCCGCATACGTCGCAGATCCCCGGCACCTTGGGCTTGATCGTGACGAGGTGGTAACCCGCGCCGCACTTCGGACAGGTCCGGCGTCCGGCAATGCGGTCGATGATAATGTTATCGTTTACCTCCAACAGCACCGTCCCGGTGATCGTCGCGCCGCTGACACCAACGGTCTTGTCTAAAATTTCAGCTTGGGCCACCGTACGCGGAAACCCGTCCAGCAAAAGCGTGCATTCGCCCGTAATGCCTTTCATCAGATCGGAAATCATCTGGGCGATCAGTGCGTCCGGCACCAGTTCGCCGCGCTTCATATATCCATCTGCCTCTACGCCCGCAGGCGTCTGACGCTTGACTGCGTCGCGAAGAAGGTCCCCGCTCGAAACATGGCGAAACGCGCCGCTTGCGGCCAAACGCGTTGCTATTGTGCCTTTGCCAGAGCCAGGCGCACCTAAAAGAATAACTATTTTCATAACGGAAATAAAAAGAATAGCAGAACGTTTTGTTGCAATCAACAGGAAAAAGTGATTGTTTTCCTTTTGCTGGTTTATTTTTTTACCGGGATCAGCAAAATCCACCCTGATCAGCCTGTTTTTCCTTTTACGTCAGCGCGATTCATGCTTTAATAGAAAATGCAAAGGGGGTAGGAGAGTTGCCATGAATTTTTACAACAGTCTTTCGCGGTCAAAAGAGCCGTTACATCCAATCGAGGCGGCCCATGTGCGCATGTATACATGCGGTCCTACGGTCTATAATTTCGCCCATATTGGCAATTTCCGCGCGTATACGTTCGAGGATATCCTGCGCCGCGTGATTCAATTGAACGGCTGCCGCGTGACGCAGGTCATGAATCTGACCGATGTGGATGATAAGACCATCCGCGGCGCGAAAGCGGCCCAGGTGCCGCTGAAAACCTTTACCGCGCCCTACATTAAGGCCTTTTTTGAGGACCTGAAGACGCTGAACATCCAGTCCGCGGAGGTCTACCCGGCTGCCACGGACCACATTCCCGAGATGATCGCGCTGATTCAGCAGCTCTTCGCGAAGGGCCTCGCCTACACATCGGAGGACGGTTCGGTCTATTTCAGCGTCGCCAAGTTGCCGGGCTACGGCAAGCTGGCGCATCTGGACCGCGAGAATCTGCGGGCCGGCGCGCGCGTCGCCAATGACGAGTACGAGAAAGAGGGCTACGGCGATTTTGCGCTCTGGAAAGCCTGGGAGGCTTCGGATGGCGATGTGGTCTGGGATTCGCCCTGGGGACGCGGTCGTCCCGGCTGGCATCTGGAATGCTCGGCCATGGCCATGAAGTATCTGGGCGAGACCTTTGATCTCCATACGGGCGGCATCGACAATCTCTTTCCGCACCATGAGAATGAGATTGCCCAGACCGAAGGGGCCACCGGCAAACCGTTTGTCAATCACTGGCTGCACTGCGCGCATCTGCGCGTCAACGGCGAGAAGATGTCGAAATCCCTTGGCAATTTCTTCACGCTGCGCGATTTGATCGACAAGGGATATACGGGCCGCGAAATCCGTTACGTCCTGATCAACGGCCACTATCGCCAGCCGCTGAACTTCACCTTTGACGCCCTTGCCGCCGCGCGGACCTCGCTTGCGCGGATCGACGAATGCCTCGATGCGCTGACTGAAAAGGCGGGTGCAGCGAAACCTGCGGCCGAGGTGCCCTGGGCGCTCTCCTGCCTGAATGTTTTCACGGTCGCGCTCAACGATGACTTGAATGTGCCCGAAGCCTTTGCCGCGCTCTTTGCGCTGGTCCGCGAAGCCAACACAGGCCTAGCCCAGAACACGATCACTCCGGACGTGGCCGCGGCGGTACTGGCGGTCTTTGATACGATGGATACGGTGCTGGGCGTGATCCGCTTTGGCCGCGCAACGCAGGCGGAGACAGTTCCGGCTGAAATCCAGGCGCTGGTGGATGCGCGTGCAGCCGCCCGCGCATCCAAGCAGTGGGCGGAGTCGGATCGCCTGCGCGATGAACTGGCTGCCCGCGGCTGGGAAGTTAGGGACTCGAAAGAGGGACAGAAGATCAAACGTCTGGCATAAGCTGTACGAGGACATGACACTATGAAAAAAGTTCTGATTTTAACGGCAAGTCCGCATGGCATGGGCAATTCGTGCGCCATGGCCGCGGAGTTTCAACGCGTGGCCTGGGCGAAGAAGGCGGAGGTCAAGCTGATCGACATGGTGCGCGTCGAGGGCGACGGCTGCCACGGGTGCGAAGCCTGCCATCGCTCGTTCGAACGCTGTATCCAGGAAGATGAGGTCACGGATGTTCTGCGCGACTTCGAAGATGCCGATATCCTGGTGATGGCTTCGCCGGTCTGGTGGCTCGATCTGCCCGTCTATATCCGGCGTTTTGTCGAGCGCTGGCACGGCCTGATGACCGCAGATTTCAAGCCGCGGATCAAGCCCGGCAAGAAGGCGGTCCTGCTGCTCTCGCAAGGCGCGGTCGAGGAAGATTTCAAGGATCTGCCGGAACGTTATCGCGAAATGCTGAGCTGGATGGGCGTGGAGTTTTCCGTGGTTCGCCACTGTAACTCCCATGCCCATGCACTGGCCACGAGCGGTGTGCTGGACGAGGTGCGCGAGTTGGCTGAAAAGCTCTGCTAGAAGGATCATGCGTGTGAACGGTGTTTTTATTACTTTTGAGGGCCCCGAGGGCAGCGGCAAGTCCACGCATATTCGTGCGTTGAAAACCTATCTGGAAGCGCGCGGGATCGATGTTGTGCTGACGCGCGAACCGGGTGGTACGCCGCTGGGCGAGGCGATTCGCGGCCTGCTGCAGCATGACCACAGCGAGGCGCCGGTCGCACGCGCGGAGGTGCTGCTCTTCCTGGCCAGCCGCGCGCAGCATGTGGAACAGCTGATCCGGCCTGCATTGGCGGCGGGGAAGTGGGTGCTCTGCGACCGTTTTGACGATTCGACCTTTGCCTATCAAGGGTATGGCCGCGGCTTTGATTTGCAGGAACTCAAGGCGGTGAACAGCTTTGCGATCCATGGGTTGCGTCCTGATTTGACGGTCCTGCTGGACGTGATGCCGGAGACAAGCCGCGCCCGCCTGGCCGCGCGTCAGGCGGTGACCGCGACAGCGCCCGATCGCATCGAACGTGAAGCAGAGGATTTTCACGTCAAAATGCGCAATGGGTTCTTGGCGTTAGCGCAACAGGAACCTCATCGTTTCGCGGTTATCAACACCGAACGCGAGGCCGATTGCGTGGCTGCGGATGTCCGCGCTGCGGTGGCGCGCTTTTTTTAATCGTTTTACAAAACAGATGGTTGACATTTTGTGTACGAGGGTGTTTACTATGCCCGGTAACGTATTGCAGTCAACAGATTGATCGTCGTGAATAATTTTGGAACCATTTTTACCCGTTTGGGACTGGGGCTTGTATGGGTGCTGCTCATCACAAGCGGGATTCTCTTTTTGCCGCCCAAGGTGAAGCAGATGTATGAGCTGGAAGCCCAGCGCAATGAGCGGTCGCGCAGCATCGATTACAAGAAAAGCGAGATCGAGGCGCTGAAAATCAAGCAGCAGCGCTTCAGTAGCGATCCTGATTTCATCGAATACATCGCGCGTCAGGGGCGTTTGATCCATCCGAATGAAGTGATCTTCATTGTCGAAGAGTAGCGGGCTTTGCACGCGTAAGCAAAAAAAAGATCAGGTGCACACCTGATCTTTTTTTATTTTAAATGCAGAACCATTATCCTTGGCGTTCCAGCGCACAGGCGAAGGCGCCATCGGTCTGCGTGCGCGTGGGCAGGTGCTCAATGACGCCGACGCACGCGATGTCCGGCATGTTTTTGCGTAAGGCCGTGATCTGCTGACGGTTTTCCTCGGGCTCGAGTGAACAGGTCGAATAGACCAGCCGGCCGCCGGGCGCCAGCAGTGTGCAGGCGTTAGCCAGCAGCGTCGCCTGCATCTGGCAAAGCTGTTTCATGCGTTTCGTGGTCCAGCGCCAGCGCGCATCGGGACGCCGCCGCAGAACGCCGGTATTGGAGCAGGGCGCGTCCAGCAGGATGCGGTCGAACAGTCCGAATTGCGCGCGGAGCGATGCGGGATCCTGCGTGAAGTCGCCCGTGGCAACCGTGACCCACGTCTGCTGCGTGCGCGCCAGGTTTGCGCGCAGCGTGACGAGCCGGTCTTCGTGGAGATCCAACGCGACAAGGCGGTGGTTCTCAGCCTCTGCAGCAGGGGCGCCCATACGCCAGGCGATCTGGACGGTCTTGCCGCCCGGAGCCGCGCAGGCGTCGAGCACGGCTTGTCCGGGCTTGATGTCGAGGAGATCGATCGCTCCCGCAGTCGCTGGATCCTGAACCACGAAGCGGCCCTCTGCATAGCCCTCAACCTCTTCAACGCGCGTACCGCGCGGCAGTTTGGTGAAGCGTTCCGGCGCGGACGGCGGCCAGGCCAGCCAGGTCTCGGCCGGTTGATTGTCCCAGGTGCAGAGCGCCTCGGTCTCCTCGGCGCCGAACCGCTCGGTCCAGCGGGTGATCAGCGATTCCGGGTGGGAGGTCTTGATGCCTAAGGGCTGCTTGTCGAGCGCGGCAAGAAAGTCCTCGCGCTGACGCAGAATGGTGCGCAGCACCGCATTGACGAAGCCCGCGGCTTCGCGCGCGGAGAGCTTCACGGCTTCAACGGTTTCGTGAATCGCGGCATAGTCGGCCACGCTGGGCATGAAGAGCAGCTGCGTCGCGCCGACGAGCAGTGCCGCCTCTGTTTCACCCTTGGGCATCTTTTTGACGCACTGTTCAAGAACCCACACGAGACTGCGATGACGGCGAATCGCGGTGTAGACCAGGTCGGTGACAAACGCGCGATCCGCATGCTGGGGCAGCATCCGATCCGGGAAGTCGTGCGTCTCCAACCAGCGGGTCATTACAAAAATAGCATCTCGACGTGAATTCATCATAAGGGGTCTTCTCTCCTGTGGGTCAGTCAGCGTGGCAGGCCTGAGGCCTGCCACCATTTGCGTACGTTAAAGGGTTGCAATCGCCTCGATCTCGATCTTTGCCGCGCGCGGCAGGCGGGCGACCTGCACGGTTGAGCGTGCAGGCTTATGCGTGCCAAAGGCCTCGGCATAGATGTTGTTGACGATTTGAAAATCATTCAGGTCCGTCAGGAAGATCGTCGTCTTGACGACCTTATCTAATCCTGAACCTGCCGCGGTCAATACCGCGCGGAGGTTGCTCAGCACCTGCTGGGCTTGCGCGGCAATATCCTCGGTCTCAATGTTGCCCGTCGCGGGGTTGATCGGGATCTGGCCTGAGCAGTAGATGGTGGCGTTGGCGACGATCGCCTGGGAATAGGGACCGATGGCGGCAGGAGCCTGATCAGTGGTAATCGCGGTCATAGGTTCTCTCCTTTGTTAGCGGTTGAGCGCCTCGCGGACCGCATTGCAACAGCGTGCAATGCCCGGGTCATCCGTCAACTGGTGCAGAAAGTTTTCCTGAAGCTCAAGGATCTTGCGTTCGCGGGCCATCTGGCGCGTTGTCCTGTAATACAGGCCGCCATTCAGCCAGCCGATCTGGATCAGGACAAAGTCCGAGAGCGAATGGATGTCGGCGTACTCGACCGCCTCGCCGCGGCAGACCGCGTCGAGCACGCGCGGATTGGGAAGGCCGTGGATCTCCACGTTCCAGGCGATTTCAGGATTGCGGATGAAGGAGCCGTCGTTGAGTTTTTCCTCGAAGATGCGGAAGATATCGAGCTTGTCCGCATCGCGCACCAGATGCGCGAGAAGCGCGGTTTCCGCATCGAGATCAGCCGGCACCTCTTTTTTATTATGCACCGCCACAACCGTGAGCAGCTGATGCTGCTGCGACGCGGAGAGCTCTGTTAACCACGCGTTTTCGCGGATGACCTTGACGCCCTGCACCGCATGGTCGATCGATGCCGAATCGCGGAAGGTTTTATAGAGGGCGAACTGGGAATAGCGTCCCGCGTCGTGTAACCAGGCGCCCGCCTCGCCGAGCAGGCAACGTTCGCCGCTCCAGCCTTCGCCGCGCATGATCTGCTGTGTCGTTTCGACGACGAGCCGGGTATGGTCGAGTTTGAGCTGGTGCATCATCTCCAGCGACCCATCGGATAGGGCAAAGGTCTGGACGTAAGCGTGGTAGCGGGCGATGAGGGTATCAAGTTCTGTGCGGGTCATGGCGATCAATCGGGGCTTTAAAGCATAACGGGCAGGCCCTTAAGCCTGCCCGTTGAAGCGAAACGATTAGTTTTTCTTATCGCTCTTCGGGTTGAAGATGGTCGCCATGAGGATCATGATGACCACGGACATGATCAGGGCGATCATGTAGGGCTTCGACCAATTGCGTTCAGCGAGCACGCCCAGTTTTTTCGTCGCCGTATTGGCCAAAATCACTTCAAAGACCTTGTTCGAGAGAATCGCGCCGATACCGAAGGTAATGATCCCGATGAGGCCTTGCGCCTGGCCGCGCAGCTCTGCCGGCGCTTTGGCGTCAACATACATCTGCGAACCGACGATCAGGAGACCGAAGATCAGACCGTGTACCAGAATGCCGAGGAAATCGAAGGCGATCAGATTCTGGCTGGCACCGAGATAGAAGGCGCCATAGCGGACAACCAGCGCGCCCAGACCGATCACCATCGCCCACTTATAACCTGCTTTGCGGAGCAGCACGGGGATCATCAGCATGAAGACCAGCTCGAAAACCTGTCCGAGGTTGGTGGTCAGCGTAATGTAGGTGAAATTCTTGTCGGCGAGGTAAGCGCCGTTGTAGGCCATGTACCAGTTGAAGGGGATCATCGCCAGCAGAATAAGAACGGCGAATGTCGCGAATTCAGCGTTCTTGAAGAGCGTGAGCGCACGCAGACCGAGCGCATCGACGATGGACATCGGGGTGCCCTTGGCCTTGGGGGCAGTCGGCGGCAGGAAGAAGGCCAGTACACCGCCCAGAGCGGAGGCAATCGCGCCGCCGAGGAAGATGTAGGAGGTGCCATCAAAATTCTCGATGCCGAACACCTTGGTCCCGACAATCGAGAAGATCGCGGAGGCCACCCATCCCAGCGACCCGAAAACGCGGATCTGGGGGAAAGCTTCGGTGGTGCTGTTGCTCATGGCGATCGTCGCGGTGAGGGACCAGGTCGGCATGTAAAAGAGCATGGTTGCAAGCAGAACAAAAAAGAGCGTTTGCGGATCTTTAACCGTGTAGGCGTACCCGAGCAGAACCGCGCCAGCGAAATTACAAATGGCCAAGACGCGTTCACTGTTCATGAAACGATCCGCGAACATACCGAGGAGCGGCGATGTCAAGGTTCCGAGTCCCATCAGCAAGGCACACCAGCCGGCCCACGCTGCGCCACCTTGAAGTTTTTCGACATAGCCGAACATTGGCACAAACCAGACCGGCAACATCATGAATTGCAGAAACATCATCGCGCTCAATTTCACGCGGGTGGTCCCCGACATCGCAGTTGACATAATACGTCTCTCCTTAAGTTTTGATGAATACGGCTGCCGTTTCATTGGCGTATAAACCGTGTGCTGCGTATTATGGCATGGGGCAAACAGGATGTCAAATTGCATTGTGACGCGATATGAACCATATCCCATATAGACAGTGGCCGGAAACTTTGTCATAATTATTCTCTTATCCAAGAGGAGTATAACAATGGCAAAAGCATGTGATTTAAAGAAGGGTGCGTATGTTGGAATCGATGGTATTCCGCACGTTTTAGAAAATCTGACGGTTTCAACGCCGAGTGCGCGCGGCGCGGCGTCGATCTACCATTTCCGTTTCCGCAATCTGAAGACGAAGAACAAAAAAGATGTTTCGTGCAAGGGTGACGAACCCTTTACCGATATTGATTTTGAGAAGCGTGCGATCCAATACCTCTATCGCGAAGGCGATCTCTATACGTTTATGGACGTTGAGGATTTTTCGCAGTTCTCGCTCTCCAGGGAAGATATCGCGGATCAGATCCAGTATCTCGTCGAGGACATGGAGGACATTTTCGCACTGAAGAGCGATGGCAGCGTGCTGACGATTGAAATGCCCCAGAAGGTGGAACTGAAGATCGTGGAATGCGATCCTGTAATGAAGGGCGCTACCGTGACTTCGCGCAGCAAACCGGCAAAGTGTCAGACGGGGCTGGTGATTCAGGTCCCGGAATATCTGGAAATCGGCGAGGTGGTTCTGGTGGATACGGAGACGGGATCGTTTCTCTCGCGGGCCAACGTTTCTAAGTTTTAACTGTTTTTGAAAGAGGTAATACATGAATAGCGATCAAGTCAAGAAGGGTTTTCAGCGGGCGCCGCATCGCGGTCTCTTTATGGCCACGGGCGTGAAACGCGAGGATTTCTCCAAGCCGTTCATCGGCGTGTGCAATTCTTTCGTCGAAGTGATTCCAGGACATTGCCATCTGAATAAGGTCGGCGAGTGGGTGAAACAGTGCATCCGTGAAGCCGGCGGCATTCCGTTTGAATTCAACACCATCGGCATCTGCGACGGCATCGCCATGGGACATGAAGGCATGAAGTATTCCCTGCCGAGCCGCGAACTGATCGCGGACAGCGTGGAATCCATGGTGAAGGCGCATTGCTTTGACGCTATGATCTGTATTCCGAACTGCGATAAGATCGTGCCGGGCATGATCCTCGGCGCGATTCGCGCGAATATCCCGACGATCTTCGCGAGCGGCGGACCGATGCGCGCGGGTAAGCTCGATGGCAAACCGGTTGACCTGATCACGATCTTCGAAGGCGTGGCGCAGTACAAGAACGGAAAGATTTCGGAAAGCGAACTGGAGCGCGTTGAAGAGGCGGGCTGCCCAGGCTGCGGTTCCTGTTCGGGCATGTTCACCGCGAATTCGATGAACTGCCTCTGCGAGGCGATCGGCCTGGCGTTGCCGGGGAACGGTACGATTCTCGCGGATGATCCGCGCCGGCGTGAATTGTGGAAGCAGGCTGCTCAGCGCGTCGTGGCGATGGCCAAGGCTGAGGGTCCGCGTCCGCAGGAAATTGTGACGCAGGCCTCGATCGACAACGCGTTTGCCCTCGATATGGCGATGGGCGGTAGCTCCAACACGGTGCTGCATGCGTTGGCCATCGCGAAGGAAGCCGGTCTGAATTATGACCTGAAACGCATCAATGCGATTTCGCAGAAGTGTCCGAACGTCTGCAAGGTTTCGCCGTCGTGCTCGTATCACATGGAGGATGTCGATGCCGCGGGCGGAATTTCCGCGATCCTGTCGCGCATTGCGCCGATTCCGGGCTTGCTCGATTTGGGTTGCCCGACCGTGACGGGTAAGTCGCTGGGCGAGAATATCGCCGGCGCGAAGGTGCTGAACGAGCAGGTGATCCGTACGGTTGAGAACGCCTACTCCAAGGATGGCGGCTTGACGATTCTGCACGGCAACCTGGCGGAGCAGGGCGCCGTGGTCAAGAAGGCCGGCGTGGCGGCATCGATGCTGACGTTTGAAGGCCGCGCGATCTGTTTTGATTCACAGGAAGAGGCCTGCGAAGGCATTCTGGAAGGCAAGGTCAAGGCCGGCCACGTGGTGGTGATCCGCTACGAAGGTCCGCGCGGCGGTCCGGGCATGCAGGAGATGCTGGCTCCGACCTCGTACATTATGGGTGCAGGGCTCGGCGAATCCGTGGCGCTGATTACGGACGGTCGTTTCTCGGGCGGTACGCGCGGCGCATGCATCGGTCACGTCTCGCCGGAAGCGGCGGAAGGCGGTCTGATCGGACTTCTGAAGGATGGCGACGTGATCCGTATCGACATCCCGAAGCGCACGATCGAGGCGGTGCTGGATGACGCGGAAATTGCGAAGCGTCGTGCGGCAGCGCCGGCTTGGCAGCCGCGCACGATTTCGGGCTGGCTGCGGCGCTACGCGCTGAGCGTGGGTAACGCCAGCGCTGGTGCCTCCATGCTGGGCTAAGGAGGCTTTTCGCGTGAACATGCGGATGGCGCAGTTCGGGCGGGTGTGGCTGGAAAAAGTAAAACGCTTTTTCCGCCGCGCACCGCAGCGCGAGCAACCGCGCAGTGCGCGTGTCGGAGTATGGGGAGAGGCGTGCGCGGTCCGGTATCTGGAGCAGCAGGGCTATCGCATCGTGGGGCAGAATGTGCGGCCGAATAAGCACGATGAACTGGATATCCTTGCGCTCAAGGCGGACACGCTGGTGTTTGTTGAAGTCAAGACGCGCAAACGGGATGACTTCGTGCGTCCTGTGCGCGCCGTGGATGCCGCGAAACGGCATGCGCTGAATCGTGCCGCAGCTGCGTATGTGCGGCGCGCCAAAAATCCGGACCTCTTCTACCGGTTTGACGTGATTGAGGTCGTTGGTCAGCCCGAGACGAAAGAGCCTCCGACGATTCGCCATTTAGAGAATGCGTTCGCGTTTGAGTCGCGATTTTATTTCCCAGCAGGGGCACGATAAAAAGGAGTTCATGTGAAACCGACATTAGTCTTATTAGCAGCGGGTATGGGCAGTCGCTATGGCGGCTTGAAGCAGGTCGATCCGATTGGTCCTTCCGGCGAGACGTTGATGGATTACTCTATTTTCGATGCGATTCGCGCAGGATTCGGGCGTATCGTGTTCGTGATCCGTCGCGACTTCGAAGAGGTTTTCAAGACGACGATCGGCGCAAAGTATGCGGGCTTGATCGATGTGGACTATGCCTTCCAATCCATGGACGACCTGCCGATCGGCTATCATGTGCCGGAAGAGCGCGTCAAGCCGTGGGGCACGGCGCATGCGATTTATGCGGCGCGGGCCGTGGTCACCACGCCCTTTGCGGCGATTAATGCCGATGATTTTTACGGACAGGACGCCTTTCGTCGCGTCGCGGCCTTTTTGTCCGCTTCGTCCGATGACACCATGATGCATTTCGCCATGGTGGGGTATAAGCTGAGCCAGACGCTTTCCGAGAACGGCTCGGTTGCGCGCGGTATTTGTCACGTCGATGATTCGGGCCATCTCGCCTCGGTCGTGGAAATGACCAAGCTGGTGCGCGTGCCCGGCGGCGTTGAGAACCGCGAGGATCCTGAGTGCCCAGTGCGCTTGACAGGCGATGAGCGGGTTTCGCTGAACATGTGGGGCTTTTCGCCGCGGCTCTTCAGCGCGCTGACGGAACGCTTTCCGCAGTGGCTTGAAGATCATAGCACGGAGATTAAGGCGGAGTGGTACATTCCGTTTGTGGTCGATGA
>CAZMLC010000020.1:33729-36675 GCA_964567125.1 uncultured Akkermansia sp. | reverse complement strand
AAGGGCGCATCCAGCGCGAAGGCGCGTTCCTCCAAGGGCCGCGAAACATTGCGATCAATGAAATTCTCCGAGAGGCAGAGCAACTCGATTTTCTTTTCCCCGGCTGCGCGAATGGTCTCGATCATGATCTGGCGATTCGCCTCCAACGTTGCGGGCGAGGGCGTCTGCTGCAGCGCGACAGCCATGCGCACGCGCCGCGGCGGCTGCGGTAGCGTCGCGGTCTGCTTCAGGGTGAAGACCGGCACCGCGGCAGTTTCGCCGAATGCGAAGACCAGCACCTTGAGGCTCACGGCATTGGTCGGCGTCAGCTCGCTACCCTGCCACCCGTTCGGAGTGGGCGCCAAAAACGTGCGCCGGAATCCGCGCGCGCCATCTTTTGCGCACCACTCCAGCACCGCGGTATAATCCGAGGCGACCAACGGCGTCGGGCTCTCGACCGTCACGGTGTAGACGCGGTTGGTCTCCACGGGAAACGACCAGCTCTTCACGCAGGTCGACGGGGCAGCCGCGAGGCCTGCCACGCGCAGCGCGCAGATGACCAGCACAACGAGACCGATTTTACTTTTCATGCCTTGCCTCCTCCAGCAGATGCAGCGCAGCGATGCGCGCGGTATCCATCACTGACCGGTCCTTCTCCACCTTCCAAAAGAGATTCGTGGACTGCGCGCTCGCGACCACGCGCTGGACGCCCTCCTCCAGCAGCGTGCGCGCCTGCGCCTGCCACGCCGCGCTCTGCTGCGTCTTGGTCAACGCCTGGCGCAGCATGACGAGGTATTCGTAGTCCTGGACGCCCTCACGCAGCGCTTCGCTGTTCTTTGCCTCCATAACGCTCGTCGGGCTCACAAAATAGGGCGAGTATTCGTTGTGTGGCTGCGCATAGGGCTGCCACGAATTGCCGTTGCCGCCACCGCAGCCGAGCGCCCAGTAGAAGGTGCCCTGCGCATTGAGCTGAAACGCGATCCACATCTGCATGCGATGATAGGTGATCGGATCGAGCAGACGTGAAGGCCCCATGCAGGAGTAGAGCCAGAGCGTCTTGCCCTTGGCCTGCCACGCGCGATAGAAGGCGCGGAAGGGTTCACCCTGCTGCACGATCATGGGCGTGTGCGGACAGAGGATATCGTGCGCCTCAAAAAGCTCGGGTTGCGCTTTTGTCGGATCCTCATAGGTCGGGTCGACGAAGAGCGTCACGCCCAGCGCCGCGCGTCTGATCGCGGTGGCCCAGGCGACGCTGATGGCGTCATGCTCGGTTTTATGCGGTTCGTCGTACAGCAGGATCACCAGCTGGTGCGGCGCGAGCTGCTGGGTCTTCATATGGTCCGTCCAGGCGCGCAGCCACGTGGCCAGCATGGTCGCAAAGCGCGGCGTGCCCATGGGTTCGCCCTGAAAGGCCTTGCCCACGCTGAAGAAAACGCAGTAGTTACGCGCACCGTGCCAGCGTTCGACCCAGCGGTCCCATTCCGTGAAGTCCAGCGCCGCGGCGTTGGTCAGCGTCCCCGCGGCATCAAAGCGCGCGCCATCCGGAAAGACCGCGGGCGTGGCCCACGGTGAATCGACATAGAGGTCGCGCATCATCGCCAGGTTGGCCGTCAGATTCTGCGGCGTCTTATAGTAGTTAGCCTTGCCCTGCACGTAGTCCCAGCCGCCGACGTGGAGCGTGGGGCGGGACGGGAAGTCCAGCGCACTGACGCGGATGCGCACCGGCAGCGTCGCGCGATAGGTCGGGGAGGTCAGCACGAGGCGACCGTCATACCTTCCAGCCGCGACGGTGGGGCGATGCACCGCGAGCCAGAGCTGACGCGTACAGCCCACGGGCACGCGCACCCGTTCGCCCGGTGCGAGCGGCCGCAGCGCCGAGGCGATGGGCTGGCGACTCTGCGTATCCGTCACCAGCACTTCGCGCAGTTCGCTGTTCAGCGCGGCAGGCAAACCTTCCAAGGTACAAACCAGTTCGAGCGGAGTCTCCGTGGGGTTCGTGATATTCACGGTTTCACCGCGCACCTCGTTGCGCATGAGTTCGAGCGCCAGCGTCTGCGCAGCGGCGCGACGCTCCGGCAGCGCAATCAGCGTGAGCGGATCCCAGCGGTTATTGGTCCACAGAAACGGCGCTTCAAAACCAGCGGCGCGCAACGTCGGGCGGTGCAGCGCGAGGATGGCTTCATGCAGCGGACCATAGGGCAGAATGCCAGGCAGATCGTTGGGCTGCGCCTGTGCAAAGGTTTCGATCTTCTGCTGCAAGAGGCTGTCGCCACCCAGCGCCGCGCAATCAGCGCGCAACCGGGCGGCCACGCCGCTGCGCACGCACTGCTCGCGGAAGAAGGAGAGCATATCCGTCGTTGTCGGTCCGGCAAACGGTTCAGTGAGCGCCGCTTCAGCGCCGCGCATCACCTCGATCTCATCGACGAAACAAAAGGGCCGTGCAACCACCAGCAGACAGACGTAGCGGCCGCTGCCGCGCAGGGTATCCGTCGCATATTTGAAGCAGCCGTAACCCGTGGCAGGCGGCCGGGCTGCCGCGTTACCGAGCTGGGTCAGGTCGCCGAGAAAGCGCCAGCTCTTCTGATCATCGCTGGCGAAGACGCCCAGCATCTCAGGCCAGTTCACACCGGCCACGCCGGCCGCGGTATTGAAGGTCACGCCGCCAATCGGTAAACGCTGCCCCAGATCAATCGTAATCAGGACGGGCGAAACACCGCTCCAGCCGACGCAGCCCTTCTGCGTCCAGAAATAGCCCGAGACGTAACTGCCGTCGGTCAGCTGCGTCGCATCGCCTGGATCGGTCGAGTAGCTATACCCCGGACGCGCAGAGAGCGTATAGGGCCGATGCAAAGCGATATTCTCGCTCCAGCAGGCTGTTGCCAGCGACGCCCCGATAAGAAATCCCCTCGTTACTGATTTCATTGCAGTCCTCGTTACGGTTATTATGTATGGAAAAGCGTAGCACGC
>CAZMLC010000020.1:30407-33629 GCA_964567125.1 uncultured Akkermansia sp. | reverse complement strand
GATACCGGAAAGCACGAAGAGCAGCATCCCGACCGGCGGGGTCAGGAGCCCAACCATGATGCCGAGCTGAAACACCACGCCGAAGTGGATCGCATCGATTTCGTAGGCTTTCAGAAGCGGCATGAGCAAGGGCGTAAGGATGATCATGATGCTGCCGCCCTCCATCACGGTTCCCAGAGCAAGGATCAGTCCGATCAACATCAGCATCAAGGTGGTCCGGCTCTGCGTCATGCTCTGGACCATGCTGATCATGCCGCCGGCATCGACTTCGCGCGCAATCAGAAAACCGAAACAGGAGGCGCAGGCGATGATGAACATGACCGACGCTGTACGCCGAGCCGTGATGAGCAGGATGCGGAGCAGCGTCGCACCATCGAGCGAGCGATAAATCACGAAGCCGGCAAAGAGTCCATACGCCACAGCCAGAGCACCGGCCTCTGTCGGCGTTACCAGTCCGCCGAAGATACCCCCCAAGATGATCACGGGCATCATCAGCGCCGGCACGGCGTCGCGGAAGCTGATCCACAGTTCGCGCCAGCTGTGGTGTTCACCGCCCGGATAACGATGCCGATAGGCCTGCACGACGCAGACGAGCAGAATACCGAAGGCCAGCAGAATGCCTGGCAGCGTTCCTGCCAGAAAGAGCTTGCCGACAGAGACCCCGGAGACGGACGCGTAAATGATAAACCCGACACTCGGCGGAATGATCGGTCCGATCGTGGCCGCGGTCGCATTGAGCGCCGCCGCGTAAGGTCGCGGATATCCCTTCTTCTCCATCATCGGTACCATGGTCGACCCCACGGCGGCGGCACTCGCGACTGCGGCGCCTGAGACCATGGAAATCAATACATTGACCGCCACCACCACATACGAAAGCCCGCCGCGCGGCGGCCCGATCAACGCCAGCGCCAAGCGCGTCAGCCGTTGCGTAATGCCCGCGGCATTCATGATCTCACCCGCCAGCAGGAAAAAGGGCAGCGCCAGCAAGACGAGCGAATCCGCGCCCACGCAGATACGTTGCGCCACCACCATCAGCGAGATGTCCGTGCAGGTTGCCACGTAGATCAGCGAGGCCATGCCAATCGCGTAGGCGATCGGCATACCCAGAAACATCAGGACAAACATTCCTCCAATCAAGACGGACATGCGTCACCTCCCTGCTCGGCTGCGAGGCATTCCTCTTCCACAACGTCCTGCTCGGTGAATTCCCTGCGCAGCAACCGGCGTATGCTGTACCACGCGCCGATCAGCGAGGTCAGCGGCAGCGCCGCGTAAAAGACCAGATTCAGCGGCCACTGCAACGCCGATGTGTACGAGCCCCGCGTTGTCCAGACCCAGAGAGCACCAAGCACGACCAACATCACGTGAAAGGCGCAGACCAGAAGCATCATCGTCATGTCGATCCAGCGTCTAAAGGGCAACGGGATTTTCGCGACAAAATAGTCCACGCGGATGTGCTCGCGTTCGCGCACAACCACAGCCCCGCCCAGCAGGGTGAACCAGACAAAGAGATAGCGCACCAGCTCATCGCTCCAGGAGAGCGACTGATTGAGCACGTAGCGGAAAAAGACCGCCAGCAGCACCATCACAACCAGCATGGCGCCGATTCCCATCAGAAGGCCATCGACCATCCGATCGATTCGCTCTGTTATCCTCTGGCTCATTGCTCCTCCTTGCGCGCCGCGCGCTTCGCGGGTTTCTCCGCGGAGCGCGGTTTCCCTTTCTTCACGCCGCCGGCAAGGTAGACCTCCAAGGCCTCGCGGTCGTCTTTGCGACCAAACTGCACATGTTCGCGCATCGCCCGCTCCGCCTCCTCGGGATCGCCCTTTTTGATCCGTCGCACCAAGATCTGATGCCAGCCGTCCGGAAGCGATTCAAAGCGAATCGCCTTCAAGCTGTTGAGGCTCATGTAGCGCTGGAACCAGACCTTCTTCAGCATCTCGCCAAAAACCGTGCATCCGCTCAACCGCCCCAGCTCGATATGAAACTCCCAATGCAGCTGACTACCGAGCGTCTGATCCGGCGTGTCCGAACGAATAAAGCGATCGACCTGAGCCGCCTTTTTCATCAGCCGCTCAAGATCCTCCGCCGAGGCATGTTCCGCGCACAGCCGTGCCGCCTGGCATTCCAGTGCTTCGCGCAACATCAGATCATTGTCAACATCCTGCATGGTCAGCGTGCGCACGCGACACCCTGCCAGAGCGCGGTTCTCCACATAGCCATCGATCTCCAGCATGTAGAGCGCCTCAATCACGGGAATCGTGCTCACCCCCAGCCGTTGCCCAATCGCCTTGCGCACCAGCCGTGCGCCAGGTTTTAACCGCCCGGCGAGAATGTCGTCGCGCAAGACGGCATAGACCCGCCGCGACAATGTATTCTCCGCCTCGCCTGCATCAAACGCTGTCTCAACCGAATAATTTGCCATGGATTACCTCGTCATTTTTAATATATCAAAAGTGATTATTTTTTGTCAAATAGCATATTTTGTCGGTTGACAAACAAATTACGGTATATCATACTCGCTTCAAATCATGTTAAAGGAGTTGTCATGAAACAGGTGTTTGTATTGGGTTGGCTGCTGATGACGTGTTTTTTTACAATCTCTGCGACCGCGCAGTCGTCCCGGCTGATTGGCTGGTGGCGCATGGATGAAACGAACGGCGCGAAGGTGGCCACGGATGCTTCTGGAAGCGGACGCCACGCCACGCTAGGAACGGGTGTCTCGATCGCGGATGGCCGCTTCGGCAAGGCGACGCGGTATGATGGCACAGGTAGTGCGTGGGCCTCGTTTAGTGTCCCGCCGCTGAGCAATCTCACCATCTCGGCCTGGGTCTACATGGACGGTACGCCGAACAATATCCTGCCGCGCATCATGCAGCTCAGCGCGGATTCCTACTTTCTCATGCCCTCCAATGCCATTGGCCAGCTTTCATTAGGTGTTGAAAGTAATAATTGGGGCGCAGGAACACAAGACCTTCGCTTCTCGACGAACAAGTGGTTCCATGCCGTCGCGGTTTACCGTCAGGAGTATACGAATGCCACGGAGCGCGTAGTCTCTGCGACCCTCTACCTCAACGGCATTCGCTGTACTGACCCCGGAGCCAAGTTTGCATTTAAGAAAACCGTTCCCGCCGGCAACGCCTTCATCGGTAATAACTCGTCGGGCGCCGGCGGCGTCCGGCCGCTGATCGGCATGCTGGATGACGTTCGCCTGTATGACGG
>CAZMLC010000020.1:27460-30307 GCA_964567125.1 uncultured Akkermansia sp. | reverse complement strand
GTCTCTCTCCCCGTTTCAGGCACCTACGTCTTTCGCCTGACCGCCTCCAATACCCTGGCGGTTGTTTCGAATGACGTCACGGTGATCCGCGAAGCAGGAACGCCGCCAGAGAATAATGCCGCGCCCTCCATCACCGTGCGGTGGTCCTCCACCAATGCGCTCCTCGGCACTGGCGCGCCGCTCGCAGCCACCGTGACCGACGATGGCCTGCCGGGCCCTGTACGTTACTGCTGGAAAAAAGCAGACGGTCCCGGCGCGGCATTTTTCGACAATCCGTTCACCACCAACACGACCGCCTATTTTTCGACCAACGGCACCTACACGCTGGCCTTGATCGCCGACGATGGTGCCCGCGCACAAACCAACACAGTGACCGTCACCGTTTCGCTCGCCGACAACACGTTAACGAATGGACTGCTCCATTGGTGGCGGATGAATGAGACACCGGCAACATCCAAAAAAAGTTACGACAGCGCCGGAACCAATACGTTGACGCTGCTGAATCAAGCTGTGCTTCAGACCGGCAAGAGCGGCTACGGACTTCGCAGTCCGAAAGAGACTGCATGTGCACAAGCGATTCACACCTTCACCAATGCGCAGCAGATGACCTTCTCGGCCTGGATCTACTATGACAACGCCTGGACCAACAACCCCTACATGCGTCTCATCAACTCGGATCAGTTCTACATTCTCTACAACTTAGTCTCCAGTCAGCTCGACCTCTCTTCGCGCGGCATGGGTACTGGCATCACGAATTTCACATGGACACTCACCCTGCCCAAATTGACGACTAATCAATGGATTCACTTCGCCGTACTTTTTGACCGCGGTCCAGCAGCCAGCGGCGCAAAACAGGTCATATACATCAACGGCGTGCGCTATCTCACCTATCCAACATCCAGCAATCAGGGCGGTTCCACGGTCTTTCCCGGTGCGGCGGATTTTGTCGGCCCGCTCTTTATCGGCGGCAATAGCGGCAACCGCAACTTCGACGGCATCATCGACGAAATTCGCGTCTACAACCGTTTCTTGACAGACGAAGAAGTTCGCCTGCTCGCTGCGGACCCGGACAATAACCACGCCCCGGTCATCGATCTGCCTGAGACGCTCACTACGCACATTACCCGTCCAATCACATTGCCCGGCGTCGTGACAGACGATGGGCAACCCTTTGAGAAAACCGTCTCGGCTACGTGGTCCGTCGTCTCCGGCGATGCCGCGAAGGTTCTCATTGAGGACGCGACACAACCCACCACCTCGGCCACGTTTTTACGCACAGGCGACTATGTCCTGAAACTCTCTGGTTCGGACGGCGAAGCCGGTTCCGCCGCGCTCACGCGCGTGACGGTTCTCCCGACAGGCACGGTGATGTATATCCAATAGGAACCACGTATGACAACTCGATCCCCCTTTTTGCAGACGTTAAGCGTCATCGCGGCGCTTCAGACCTTTCCGCTTCTTGCCGCACCCGCATCGCCGCGCGCGATACCCGATGCACGCCACCTGTCGAATGGCTGGCTCATCCCCAGCAAGCACTATGCGGATCAGCCCTATATTGTGAAGACCGATGACAACGCCTGGCTCTGCGTCATCACCACGGGCTCTGGCAATGAAGGCGCACCGGGGCAGCACGTTGTTTCGCTGCGCAGCACCGATCGCGGTCAGACATGGTCTGCACCCGTCGATGTCGAACCTGCACAAGGACCTGAGGCCTCCTACGCCGTACTGCTCAAAACCGCATATGGCCGTGTCTACTGCTTCTACAACCATAACACGGATCGCGTTGCGGAGGTCAAACGCGAGGATGGTGGCTCGTATAAACGCGTGGATTCGCTTGGACACTACGTCTTCAAATACTCTGACGACCACGGCCTCTCCTGGTCCGCGCAACGCTATGAAATTCCCATGCGCGCCTTTGACTGCGATCGCACCAATGTCTACAACGGAACGCTGAAATTCTTCTGGAATGTCGGCAAACCACTCGTGCTAGACAATGCCGCGATCCTCGTGATGCACAAGGTCGGTTCCATGGGCGCAGGATTCTTTGCGCAATCCGAAGGCGCGTTTCTCAAAAGTCCCAATCTGCTCACCGAACGCGATCCCGCCAAGATAACGTTTGAAACACTGCCCGAAGGTACGGTCGGTCTGCGCACGCCGCCGGGCGGCGGTCGCGTTTCAGAGGAACAGAGCATCGTGCGTCTGAGCGACGGTTCCCTCTACTGCGTCTATCGCACCATTGACGGCTGGCCTGCCTGCGCCTACAGCCGCGACGGCGCACGGACCTGGACCACTCCAGCCTATAAGGCCTATACGCCCAACGGCCGCCGCGTCAAACACCCCCGCGCAGCCAACTTTGTCTGGTCATGCAGCAACGGCCGTTACCTCTACTGGTTCCACAACCACGGCGGACGCTTCGTCGGCGAGCTCGGCGCGAATGGCAAGGAGGGCCGCAGCCCGTATGATGACCGCAATCCGGCCTGGCTCATGGCTGGCCGCGAAATCGACACGCCGAACGGCAAGATGATTGAATGGTCGCAGCCCGAAATCCTGCTCTACGATGATGATCCCTACATCCGCATGAGCTACCCTGACCTCGTCGAAGAAAAGGATGGCTTCTACATCACGGAAACGCAGAAGACGATTGGCCGCACCCACCTCATCCCTGCGCCGCTACTCGACGGCCTCTTCCAGCAATGGACCCTTCACCGCGTTGCCACCAATGGCCTGATCCTGAATCTCTCCGCGCCCTTGCCGAAGCAGGTCGTCATGCCCAAACTTCCGCGCCTCAACCAGCGCGATTTAAAGGCCGAAGATCAACGCGGCATTGACCTGCGCGCTGGATTCAGC
>CAZMLC010000020.1:25192-27360 GCA_964567125.1 uncultured Akkermansia sp. | reverse complement strand
ACAGAGCCGGTCTGTGAGCATTCACACATTTTTCGTAACCTCCATGTCCACACCCCGGAATTCCAACATCAACTATGCCGAAGGCTGGTTTTTCGTCACGACGCAAGTGGCGCAAAATAGGTCTATCTTCGGTGTGATCGCGGATAAGCGCTGCGTCCTCAACGACCTCGGCGGCCGCGTGGAGGCCATCTGGAAAGCCCTGCCCGCACGATTCCCGGCCCTACGCCAAGATGCGTTTGTGCTCATGCCCAATCATGTGCATGCTATCGTGCAGCTCGCGGGGACAAGCCCCGGAGCTACGACACCGGGGACAAGCCCCGGAGCTACGATACCCACTTCTTATCGTACCCCTAGGGCTTGTCCATCCCATCGTACCCCTGGGGCTTGCCCCCAGGGTCAGGGTCTCTCCTCCATCATGGGTGCCTTCAAGTCCCTAGCCGCCCGCGAGTATCTCGCGCTCCTCAAGGCCCGCCAGTGTCCCGATATCGGTCCGCACCTCTGGCTCCACAGCTTCTATGACAATCTCATCACCTCGCAGCGCGAGCTGGAAAACATCCGCGCCTATATCCGCGACAATCCCGCCCGCTGGGATGATGATCGCTTCGGCCCGATAACCACCCACAGCCACGGCAACCTTGATCTCCTCGCCCACGCGCTGACCGCCTTCGTCGCCAGTGAAACGCCGGGGACAAGCACCCATCTCGTACCCCCGGGGTTCATCCCCGGGGAGGTTGTCATCTCCACCTTCACATCCCCCGAGGAGCGCGCCGTATTGTCATGGTGCCTGCAAACGCGCACACCCTTTGTCCACGTTTACCCCGGCGGCATCCCCGACATCCTGCCGCAACGGGTGTCGCAAGCCTGTGCCGAGGCCCAAGCGCTGCTGCTCTCCCCTGTCGCATCCGGCACGGGGGTAAACAAACAGCGCGCCATCTGGTGCAACCGCTACGTTCTCTCACACGCCTCCGCAGTCCGCACAGGCACGATCCGCCCCGGAGGCTCCTTGGAAACCCTCATCCGCTCCTGTCCCCAAACGCGAGGGGTCGTCCGCAACATGACTACATGCTGATCTGATCAAAGGAAGTCCGTTATGCAAGCCATTCTCTTCATCCTCTTTCTCGCATGCTTCACGCAAGCTGTGGAGCGACCTCTCGTCTCATTCGACTTCGAGACGAATCTCGTGAACGCCGGCACGCTCGGCGGCAACGCGCAGTTGCAGAGCTACGCGCAGGGCGAGGAGCCGCTCTTTGGATTCAGCCGCTTCGGCCGTTGCATCGACCTGACTGCCGCCTCGCGCCATGGCGGTACAACACCGAACGACCCGCCGGCAGGCGGCGCCGTGCGCTTCTCGCATCCCCTCTTCGCAACGCTCGAGACCTTCACCCTCGCCTTCTGGGCCCGGCAAAATCCGATGATGCCCGTCAATGCTCCGGCACGCCTGATCCACAGACCCGGCGCATGGGATCTCCTCCCCGCCGCTTCCGGCCTCACCCTGATGCTCGGCGCTGATTCGAACAAGACGGCCTATACGTTCGCCAACGCCAAAGGCTTCCGCCCTGCTTCGGCATGGACCTTTTATGCGGTGACGGTCGCGCCGAAAACGATCACCGCCTACGCGGGCGTGCACACGAATCTGATTCTTCTCGGAGAGGCCCAGCGCCACGATACCTTCACAGCCACACCCGGTGAACTCGTCATCGGCAATTTTAACGGCATCCGTCCCTTCAACGGCTGGATCGATCGCGTGCGTGTTTTCGGCACAGCGTTGACAGCGGCTGATCTGCGCGCGCTCTTCGCGGCAGATCTGGCGTCGACATCCGACGCAGCACTTCCAACGGTATTTGATCTGTCCATGCCCGACAATCCAGCTTCAACCTCCGCGTTCACGTTTCGGTTGCCGTCCTCCGCGATTCCCTTCTCTACGCGCTGGCCGCGCACCAACGCCCTTGCGCTCGCCCATGATTTTCACGCTACGCACTGTCTCTGGGTCTACGGCGCTGATGAAAATTATCTGCGCGCCGCCCATGCGTCAAACCTCTACTACCAGGCAACGCTGAATGGCCTTCAGGGTCAGGCGCACGCCACCACCAACCGCGCTGCCGCCGACGATCCATCGGGCCGTCACGAAGATCTCGATGGCAACAAGATCACGCCGCCGTGGATGGTCA
>CAZMLC010000020.1:0-25092 GCA_964567125.1 uncultured Akkermansia sp. | reverse complement strand
TCGGGCCGTCACGAAGATCTCGATGGCAACAAGATCACGCCGCCGTGGATGGTCACCTTCGGTCCGCGTACCTTTACCGGGTGCTGCAACAGTCCTGCTTTCCGCCAGCTCTTTTTCACCGAGGCACACCGCCTCGTGGAGTTAGGTGCGGATTCGCTTCATGTGGATGACTGGGAGATGAACGCGAGCTGGTCGCGCCATGCCGGCGTCTGTTTCTGCGCAGCCTGCCGCGCAGGGTTCCGCACATGGCTCGCCGCGCATTGCACGCCCGCTGAACTGCGCACGCTGGGCATTGATGACCTTGCGACGTTTGATTACCGCAACCATCTCCGCGCACACGGTATTCCCGATGCCGCAACGTACAAAGCGCGCCTGCGCACGCTGCCGCTGACTCCGCTCTTTCTTGATTTTCAGACTGCGAGTATGCGCGCCTTTTTCCGCGATTTTCGTCGCCAACTCGATGCATGGTCACCCCGCAAATACATCCCGGTGTCGGTCAATGGCCTCCTGACGCCGCTCCGTCCGGAATACGTGCTTCCCGGCATCGATGTCGTTGATTTCCTTCTTGGCGAATCCTCCCAGAATGCGGAATATCAGACGGCCCGTGAATTTATTTTCGGCGCAAAGATCGCAGACGCCGCGCGCATCACGCAAGTCGTTTCACCCATTCCGCGCAACACGGCGCGCACCCGCGCGGCGATCGCCACGACCTATGCACTGGGCCAACCACATCTTGTGCCTTGGGATCTCTACATGGGCAGCGATGCCACGGGCATCCAGCCGCGTTACTTCGGTACGCGTGAGCAGTATGGCGACCTCTACGATCTTGTCCATACCCACCGTGCGCTTCTCGATGCGACCGCCACCGTCGCGGAGATCGGGCTTCTCGTGAATGCGGACCAGCCTGGCACCTATGCCGAAGCCTGCCTCCGTCTCGCGGCCCGTCAACTTCCCTTCCGCATCATTGCCGGCGCAAGCCGTTACGCACGCCTTCCGGTTCGGCCTGGCGACCTCCACGGTCTACGCCTGTTGCTTGAACTCAGCCCCGTCTCCTCCTTCTGCGCAGAAGACCAAGCCACGCTCGCAGCGGCCCGTTCCTCAGGGTGTCTGCGCGTGGCGCCGCTTAACAAACTCGATGCGCTTGTGCAACCCCTCGCGCTTGAACTGCTGCGACTCGAAGCGCCTGATCAGATCTATGCCTTTGTCCGTGCGGACCGCACGCGCGGCACAACTGCGCTCCATCTCGTGAACTGGAATCTCGGCGGCCCTGACACAGAGCGCGCCGAAACCTACCAGTCCATCACGGTCACGCTTTTACAACCTGCGCGCTGGCGTTATCCCACGCGGGCTGTCTGGCATCAGCCGGGAGAACCTGCGGTCGCCATTACGCCTGAGTCGCACGCGGATTGCATCCGCCTGACGCTTCCACGCCTGACCACCTGGGGCATTTTAACGCTCGCCGATTCGCCGCACACCCCGTAATATTCTCACCTGACACAATGAAAAGAACGCTTTCATCGATCCCTCTCTTTTTGTTCCTGGCCAGCATCGCGCTTGTACACGGCGCGCACGCCTCTACGATCGTGGATGCCGAAGGCCATACATGGCAGACCTACGCCTGCTATCAGCCGCGTATCGACCGCGTGGCAGCCGTTGATGCTGCCACACAGCCGCTGCGCTACAATCACGACAGCTCCGTGGCTTGGTTCCGCGACCGCTGGTTCTGTCTCTGGAACGCGAACACCATTCCGAAAGAAGGCGCGCCAGGGCAACTCAACTATGCGGCGACAAGCCGCGATGGTCTGACGTGGTCTGCACCATTCCCAGTCTTTGCCCAGACGAATCACAGCATCAATCCCATTCCCTGTCCAAGAGGCACGCAGTGGCAGCCCAATTTGCTCGTGGTCAGCAATCGCCTCTGGTGCATCTGGAGTCAGAACTCGCACGATGCCTACAATGGCTGTTATTTCTCGGTGCTGGACACCCCTGACGGGCTCTGGACAAATCGGTTGCTGACGTGGGACAACGCCCCGGATCCGCGCATTGACAATCGCTCCTTCCGGATCTTCGCTACGCAGAATCCGGTGCGCCTCAGCACCGGACGCATCCTCGCACCGGTCACGCTGATCGGACCGACCTCCGCATCCGCACCGGTCGGGAAGTCCGGCTGGTATTGGCAGGAGAAGCGCAACAGCGTGCTCTATACGGACGACGGCGGAACCACCTGGCACGTCTCGCCCGGCACGATCCTGCCGCAGCTCGATTGGCGGCAATGGGAACCCACGGTCTATGAGCAGGCGGATGGCACGGTGGTCATGCTCGCGCGCAACAATCTGATTCCCACGTTTGAAGGTTCCTCGGCCAAGCCGGAAGAAGCGCTGACAGTCGCTTATTCGCACGATCAGGGCACAACGTGGTCGCCGCTCGCCTTTGTTCCGCTTCAAACCGTAGTTTCGCGCATGCACGCCTTCCGTCCCTGCACCAGCGACCGCATCTTCCTTCTGCACAATGACTGGCGCGCTGGAAGCTGGGGTACGGACCGCCGTAACCTTGCGCTCTTTTTCGGACAGAACGCCCATATGGCCTTTACGCCTGGGCTCGGCTTTTCGGGCGACGAACCGGAGGTGGCCTATCCGCAAGGCGATTGCATCAGCAACACACTGCTCATCGCTTACAGCCAAGGCCCCTGCGCGCAACGCAGTATCCACATCGCGCGCATTACCCCGCTTCCAGACCCTGACCAACGCTATCTGCTGCTGCGCGAGAACCGCCCGCCGCCGCCATGCTGTGTCTGCATCGACGGGGCGCTCCATCTGCGCGGAAACCACGCATTACCCGTTCCGCATACGCCCATAATCAACGCTGCGCGCGTCACGCTTCACGCGCAGATCAACCCCGACGAAGAGGGCGTGCTCTTTGACAATCGCGATGGAACCAACGGCTTCGTATGGGCGCTCTCCGGCACGTTGTTTGTCCATCTCGGTGATCCCAACCGCAACCTGCACACCTCGCTCCCTGTACCGCGCAACCGCTGGAGCACTGTTGCAGTGGAGATCGATTATCCGAACGGTGAACTCCTCTTCCGCGTCAATGATGCCACGGAACGCGTCACCTTCACGCCCGGTCATCGCAGTCTCGCCGGACGCGCCGCCACGCTCTTCGGACCGCATCCGAAGCGCAGTTTGCTCCGCACGTTCCAAGGTGCGGTCCGCTCCGTCGTCCTTGATGGCACCCATCGCCTCTTTGATGCCTCCACACCGCAGGCGCTTGCGGCGTTTGACTGCACACCGCAGACGCCCGAGCGGGAGGACGTGCGCATCACAACCGAGGCCGGTGAAACGGTGCTCCGCTTCACTGGCGCAGCCTCTGCCGGCGTTGAACTGCCGCGGCATGACGGGGACAAGAACGACGCGCTGGCCTTCTGCTTCGACGTTCGCCCCGAACGCGGCGATGGCTTCACGCTCTGCACGTTCGGCGACGCGCGGACCGCTGCGCGCGTCACCGTGAACGGGGGTCGTCTGCTGCTCACAACCGACCGCGTTACAAAAGAGTGCGGGCCAGCGACCTTTCACACGTGGCATCGGCTCACGCTGATCACCCACCGCGATGCCCTTTGCCTCACGCTGGACAATCAACCACCGGTTGAATTGCCTCATGCCCCTCAACTCGCCACGCTCTTTCTCGGCGAAGGGTATCCAACAGCCACGCCTGCGACAAACGCTGTTTTTCTCGTTCGGATGGCGTCCATCCGCTCGCGTATTCTTTCACAAGGAGCACAGCCATGACCGTCATTTCCCGCTGTTCGATTCTGCTCATTGCCCTCGCCTGCCTCTGCGGATGCGATCCTGCTCCGGCACGTCCCAAGATCATCCGCATTGCGCATAACTATGGTCCCTCGGAACTGCTCCATCAGGCTACCGAGCGCCTTGCGCAGCGCGTGCGTGAAACCTCCAACAACACGCTCGATGTGCGCATTTATCCCAGCGGGCAACTCGGCAATGAGCGCGAACTGATTGAGGGACTGCGCCTCGGCTGCGTGGACATCACCATCACGGGTCTGGCCATCATCGGCTGGTATGCACCGGAATTCGGCATGTTCGAAGCTCCGTTTCTCTGGCGCGATTACACGCACGTCGAACACGTCTGGAACAGCCCTGTCGGCGCAGCGTTGCGCCAAGCCATGCAGACGCGCACCGGCGCAACGCTACTGCAACCCTGGTTCCGCGGCCCGCGTTACCTGACAACCTCGTCGCGGAACGTGGCGACCCCTGACGATCTGAAAGGATTGAAAATCCGCGTGCCGGAACTCGAAGTCTACATCAAGGCGTGGACGCTCTTTGGCGCAAACGTCACCCCCATCCCGGTGCCGGATCTCTTCATGGCGCTCAAGCTCGGCGTGGTGGACGGTCAGGAAAATCCATTGGCGACGATCTATGCGAGCAACCTGCACGAGATTCAGAAGTATGTCATGGAGACGCGCCATCTAATCAGCTTCTACCTTCCTGCAACCGGCCCCTCCTTTGATCAGCGCTTGACACCTGCGGAACGCGAACTTATTCTTAGTGCCCTTCAGGAGGTCACCCAGTGGCACAATGCCGAAGTCGCACAGGTGGAAGAGGTCTATCGGAAAAAACTGGTGGCCGCAGGCGTCACCTTTGTTCCGCTCGACACCGCGCCGTTCCGTCGTCTCGCCTGCGAAAAACTTCCTGCAGCTTTTTCCCGCGTTTGGAAACCGGGACTCTACAATCAGATCAACCAAACACCTTAATCGCTTTCATCCCATCAAAAGGAATCTTATGTGCAACACAAAAGAAAAACTCAAAAATAACCAGCCGACCTTCGGAGGCTGGATACTCATCCCCCATCCCGCGATTGCGGAACTCATGGCCGGAGAAGGCTTTGACTGGATCGCGCTCGACATGGAACATGCCGCCGTGGATCTCTCCATCGTTGAGCAGGTCGAGCGGGCGATACGCCCTTCGGGCTGCGACCTCTTCGTGCGCCTCGACGGCGTCAATCCCGTGCTCGCGAAACACGTCCTCGACGCCGGCGCGAAAGGCGTGATCGTCCCTTCGGTCATGACGCCGGAAGACGCGGACACGATGGCGGCTGCGATCCGCTATCCGCCGCAGGGCAATCGCGGTACCTCGCTATCGCGCGCACTGGACTACGGCCGCGATTTCGCCGATTATATCCGCCGCCACAACGACGAGGTCTTTCTGGCCGTCATGCTGGAGCACTACCTCGCGGCGGAACGCGCGGATGCCATTCTCGCACGGCCCGGCATCGATGCGGCCTTCATTGGCCCCTACGATCTCTCGGCGTCGCTCGGCATTGCAGGTCAGCTCGATCATCCCGATGTGCTTGCCGCGGAAGCAAAGATCCTCGCGGCGTGCAAACGCGCAGGCATTGCACCTGGCTATCACGTCGTTCCACCGGAACGCAGCCGCATCGACGAGCGGATCGCCGCAGGCTATCGCTTCATCGGATGCAGCCTCGACACGCAGTTCATCATGCACGGTTGCCGCACGCTGCTGCGCAAATAACAACATCCCATCACACCTCATTCTATTTTGTTATGAATCCAACGCTTCTTGTCACACACGCTGAATATGCCAAAGCCACGGCGGTCTTCACCGCTGCAACCGGTCTCGCCTGCCAATCCGCGCCGACGGACGAAACAGCGCTTGCAGCGGCCGTCCGCGCCAACGGCTGTCGCGCGGTTGTCCTCGGCGTAGCGCCCTACCGCGACGCGCTCTACGATGCGCTGGCTGAGAACGCGGCCGGAGAGGGCGGTCTACTCATCCGTTTCGGTTTCGGCACCGATGGCATCAACAAACCCTACGCCAAGGCCAAGGGCCTGACGCTCGTCAATACGCCTGTAGATATTCAGACCAGCGTTGCGGAACTCACGCTCTTTCTGATCGGTGCGCTGATGCGCCACGTCACACGCCTCGACGCTGCGATCCGCGCGGGCGGATTCGCACCGATCCGCGGCCGCGAAATGTGCGGTCAGACCGCGCTCATTATCGGAGGCGGAAAGATCGGCCTCAAAGTCGCGCGCATGCTCCACCTCGGATTTGGCGTCCGCATCCTCGTCTGCGGAACCTCGCCGGAGGCCGACTGGGTTACGCGCACTGGGCAGTCGCGCGAAACGCTGCGCGACCTCTATGGCGTCGAGGCGTATGCCATCGAACTTGACGCGCTGTTGCCACGTGCAGACATTGTCTCCATCCACCTGCCGCTGACCGCTTCCACGCGCAATCTGATCGCCGCGCAACAGCTCGCGCGCATGAAGCCCGGCAGCGTGCTCATCAACGTCGGTCGCGGCGGCATTGTCGATGAAGCCGCACTTTACGACGCGCTGAAGTCGGGACATCTCGGTGGACTCGCTGCGGATGTTTTTAGCCAGGAGCCCTACGCGCCCGTTGGCGCGGACAAGGATCTGCGCACGCTGCCCAACACGGTCTTCACGCCGCACTGCGGATCCGACACCGTTGAGGCGAATGCGCGTATGGCGGCCTCCGCTGTAGCGCAGGCCGCGACCTTCTTCGGCTTCGGCACAGCTCCGCTCTGCCGCATCGAACTGTAGGCCGCGCTTTACCATCAAAAAGGGTTGCCTGCGGATTCTGTTTTTTCTTGCTCCTTTGCGCGCAACAGCGTACTGTGAAAACCTGTTTAACACAGAAGGAAGAAAACCATGATCCGTTTTTTACATATGAGAGTGTGCCTTGCCGGTGTGGCAGGCCTGCTGATGGCCGCGACGCCGCGCATGCATGCAGCGGAATATGATCCCCTGGCACTGCCCGCGCAGAGCACGGCAGAACCGCTCGAGTTTACGGTTCACGACACCGTGCGCCAACGCGACATTCCCATCCGCGTCTATCTGCCCATGCCCAAAACGCCTGCGCCCGTTGTCCTCTTCAGCCACGGGCTGGGCGGTTCGCGCGAGGGAAGCGCCTATCTGGGCAAGCATTGGGCGGCGCGCGGGTATGTCACCGTATTTCTGCAACATCCGGGAAGCGACACCGCCGTGTGGAAGGATAAACCGATCGCGCAGCGCATGATCGCCATGCAGGAGGCGGCAAATACGCGCAACTTTTTCTTGCGCGTCAAGGATGTCCCCGCGGTGCTGGATCAGCTGACGCAGTGGAACAAAGCCAAGGACCATGCGCTAGCCAACCGTCTGAATCTGACAGCAATCGGCATGTCCGGACACTCCTTTGGCGCGGTGACTGCGCAGGCGGTCAGCGGACAGGCCATCGGGGACAAGCCCTTCTTGACCGATCCGCGCATTGCCGCTGCCCTGATCATGAGTCCGGGATCGCCGCGCCGCGAAACTCCGCAGGAGGCCTTTGGTCGCGTCGCCGTACCGTGGATGCTCATGACCGGCACCAAGGACACGGCCATGATCGGCGCGGACATGGCATCGCGCCTGGCCGTATTCCCCGCGCTACCCGCAGGCCATAAATACGAACTGGTACTTTTCGGAGCACAGCATTCGGCCTTTACAGAACGATCGCTACCCGGCGAAACGGATGCGCCCAACCCGAACCACCATCGCGCCATTCTGGCGCTCGGTACCGCCTTCTGGGACGCCTATCTGCGCAAAGACCCTGCCGCAAAAAAATGGCTTGATGGCAACGGGCCCTCCACCGTGCTTGAACCACGCGATTCGTGGAAGAAAAAATAACCGCAGGGGGTGCCCCCTGCTCAATCGCTACGTCTAAAAAAAATTCGCCGCGCGGCATGCCGAAGCACCCCGCGTGGCGAATGGTTTATTTCGTTCACATTAGACGCGCGGCTCGAATCCTTCGCGCTTGTAACCTTGCAGCAGCGCGGTAGCTTCCGGGCTGTTGCTGAAGACGCGTTTTTCATCATCCCAGACCAGTTCCTTGCCGGGGAAGCGCTGCGCGATGCAGCCGAAGAGAAGGGCCTCGGTCAGTTTCGCCGCATACTCGAAACGGCTGCCGGTGACATTCGGCGTATTCGCCTTGCAGGCATCGACCCATTCCTTGTAGTGGTTATACTGCCACTTGCCGGGATCTTCGAGCAGCTTGTTGCAGGCGCGTTCAGCGTCCTTGGTTTCCGGACCAAAGGGATGACCGCCAACCGCGATCGCCTGCGGCTTGCTGGCGTGTGAACCGCCCAGCGTGGTCGCCTTGGAACCCACGATCATGCAGCCGTTATCGCCCACATTCAATTTCGGATGCGAACCGATCGGACGCTTCGGCAGAATACCGCTCTCGTACCAATAGACATTGAGCCCCTTCGGACAGACCGGCGAGGGACCGAAGTTGAAATCAATGGTCGAATAGGTCGAGAACGCCAAATTCGCCGGCTTATCGCACCACGCCTTGATGGTCTTGGGCAGCCCGAGCTTCAGCACGAAGAAGGCCGGATCAAAGTTGTGCACAGCCATATCGCCGATTGCGCCGCAACCGAAATCACACCAGCCGCGCCAAGCAAAGGGCTGATATCCCTTGCCATACGGACGCATCTTGGCGGGACCGATCCAGCAATCCCAGTTGAAGCCTTCAGGAACCTTCTCTTCAGCTGGAAACGCGGTCATGCCCTGCTGCCACCAGCGTCCGCCCGCGCGATCGGTCCACGAGTGCACCTCAAGGATATCGCCCCAGAAATTATTCTCCAGCAAGCGCTCATAGCGGAAGACGCCCGGATGACCCTGATTGCCCATCTGCGTCACCACGCCATACTTCTTGGCCGACTCGATCAGCATTTCGCACTCTTCATACGAATGAGCGAGCGGTTTCTGCACATAGACGTGCTTGCCCAGGCGCATCGCGGCCAACGCGATGGTCGCATGCGTGTGGTCCGCAGTCGAGATGCAGACGCCATCGCACTCCTTGGCGATCTTATCCAGCATCGTGCGGTAATCCGTGAAGGTCGGGATCCCCGGGAATTTCTTCGCCGCGTTATTAAGCGTGGTGGGATTGACATCGCACAGACCTGTGCAAATCGCGCCGTTGCTGATCAGTGAATTGAGGTCGCCGCCGCCCATGCCGCCGACGCCCACCTTTAAAAACCGCATCTGTTTGCCAGGACTCTCCTTCACGGCCTGACCGAAAACCTTGCTGGCCGGAACGAAAAACCCCGCCATTGCACTGGTTGCCAAAAAAGAACGCCTTGATACGCCCCGATTTTTCATTTGCTCTCCTTCATTGTTTAAGCCCCGCAGAAAATATTCCGCAAGAATAGGTCATCCTATACGGTGAACGATGTTGCAACTTGAAGTGCCCCGGTGCCTTTACAAGGCAAAATAAAGCATCAAACGCAACAGACGTAGTGTAGTCCTCTTACCGTCTGCTTGTCCAGTTGATTCGCGTTGAAAAAAGAGACCGCGCGCAGCCTTAGACCGGCAGTTGGATGGTGAAGATGGAGCCGGAACCGCTTTCACTGCTGACGGAGACGGTCCCGTTGTGGACCATGGCGATATGTTTGACGATCGCCAGTCCCAATCCGGTTCCGCCCATTTCGCGGCTGCGGCCCTTATCCACGCGATAGAACCGCTCGAAAATACGGTCCAGATGATTTTTCGGAATGCCGTTGCCGAAATCGCGCACGGAAAAGAGCGCCATGTGGTCGACGCACGATGCGGAAATCTCCACGCGTCGATTCGCCTCTGTCACGCCGTATTTGATCGCGTTGTCAATCAGGTTCACCAAAGCCTGCTCGATGAGTCCGGGTTGTACCACGACCTCAACCTCTTTCTGACAGAAGACCGCAAGTTCCACATTTTTTTCGCGGGCACTGTGCTGACACAGCTCCACGGCCCCCATCACGATGGTCTGCATCGCGATGTGCTGTTTATCCAACGCCGCGGAACCGTCTTCAAGACGTGAAAGTTCCAGCAGATCGTGAATGATAGACTCCAGCTGGCTCGCCTGACGGACAATGATTTTTAGAAACCGTTCGCAGGCCGCCGGATCATTTTTCGCGCCATCCAGCAGGGTCTCGGCAAAGCCCTTGATCGACGTCACAGGCGTGCGCAATTCGTGTGAAACATTGGCCACGAAATCCTGCCGGACCGTTTCCAGTTTACGGAAGAGCGTAAGGTCGTTGAGCAGGATGAGCGTGCCGACGCGCTGCCCCTGCATATCCGCCAGCGGTGTGGCACGCACGTTGAGCAGCATTTCCTGCTCCAAACCAAAGGTCATTTCACGTTCAATCGGATCGGCATGGGTTTCGCTACTGTCAATCAGATTGAGCAATCCCGGATGGCGCACCAGTTCGCTGATGCGCGCGCCGGTGACGGTCTCGCTATTTTCCAGCCCCAGCATGCGTTTCGCGGATTGGTTGATATCCCGCACGACGCGCGCCTGGTCAATCGCGCAGACGCCGCGGGCCATATTCGCCAAGATCAAGGTCCGTAAATTGCGTTCCTCATCCAGCGCCTTGATGAAGTGTTCAATCCGTTCCGCGGTTTGATTGATCGACCGTGCCAGCGTCGAGAGATGCGGCACATCCGGGATCGACAAGCGGCAGGAAAACTCACCCTGCCCCAAGCGCTGCAAGCCCTGCTGAAAATCGGAAACAGGCCCGATGATGCGCAACGAAGACCAATAACTCACCGCCAACGCGCCAAGGAAGACTACGATAACCAGCATGATAATATAGCGATTCGATTCATTCAATTCGCGCATCAGCGTCCGCTCGGGAACCGCCACGCGGATGACCGCCTGCAACGGACCATGCTGCGGCATACGTTCCGCCAAATAGAGCATCATCATGCCCAGGCTGGCGCTGTAGCGACGCTGAAAACCCCGACCGTTCTGGATCGCGTCGCGGACTTCGGGACGGTCATTGTGCAAGTCTAAATGGCCAGGATCGGCCTGCGTATCCCCGATCACTTTTCCATCGGGAAGCACCAACGTAAAGCGATGCGATTCCGCATGGCTAATGCGGGTGAAGAGCCGCTGAACCGCATTTGTGTCGAGCGTATTGTTATCGTCAGGCAGCAGCGTTGAAACCAGTTCGGATTGCAGACGCAATTCACGGAACCACTGCCGGTAAAAGGCATTGCGCGATGTGAACCAGGTGTAGAACGTCACAAAGCTAATCGCCACGAGCAGGATCAGGATCTGCACGCCAAAAAACGATAAAAATAACGTCCGATTTTTCATTTAGCCTGCCTTCATGCGATAACCCACGCCGCGCACAGTCTCAATCCAATCGCTGGCGACGCCCAGTTTCTTGCGCAGGCCGACAATCAGCACATCGACTGAACGATCCGTCACCGGATAATCCTCGCCATGAATCGCATCCACGATCTGATACCGTGAGAAGACAACGCCCGGCCTGCGCACAAAGAGTTCCAGCGCTTTGAATTCGCTCAGCGTCAAGACCAGCGCCTGCCCGTCGACGCGGGCGACATGGTGTGTCCGATCGATCTCAAACGGGGCGCGCACAAGCAGATCCACCGCATCTTCCGGTTCGACAGCCCGACGGCGCAGCACCGCCTTGACGCGGGCCGCCAGAATACGCGCGCTGAAGGGTTTGGTCATGTAGTCGTCTGCGCCAACCTCAAGGCCTGCCACAATATCGGCATCTTCGTCGCGCGCCGTCAGCATGATCACAGGGACATCGGCGGTCCGTTCCTCTGCGCGCAAACCGCGGCAAAACGCAAAGCCATCCTTGCCGGGCAACATCAGGTCGAGCAGAATCAGATCGGGCAATTTGCGTTGCAACCACGAATCCGCCTCCTCCGATGAACCGCACTCCGAGATTTTATAACCTTCGCGTTCCAGATTGTAGCGGATCAATTCGCGGATGTCCGCTTCATCGTCAATAATCAGAATATGTTCATTCGGCATCGCGGACCTCCTCATTCATGGTCACTTGACATCGTTGCACGCTGGCTGTGGCGGATAATCGTACCGTCCACGAGATAGGCGACATCTTCGGCAATGTTCGTGGCATGATCGCCAATCCGTTCCAAATCGCGCGCCATACTGTGAACCAGCAGCAGCGCTTCTGGCTCTTTGGGCGGCGGGACTGTAGAGACCGCGGCGATCACGCCGAGAATGACATCGCGATTCAACTGATCCACGCGATCATCCTCCGCGATCACTTCGTTCGCCTTGACCGGATTGAGCTCCACGAGCGCATCGATGCTCTTCTTCAGCATGCTCCGCACCAGCGTTCCCATCTCATTCACCTTGGCTTGCAAAACCGGTGTCGTATACGCGCACAGACGCGCGCCGCGATCAGCGATGTTGACGACAATATCGCCGATTCGCTCGACATCGTTATTGATTTTCAATACGGCGATCACAAAACGCAAATCGCGTGCGACCGGTTGATGCAGCGCCAGGATCTTTAAGCACTCCTCTTCGATCTGCACCTCCTGGTTATCGATTTCCGTATCGCGTTCCATGATATCCTGCAAGCGCTTCTTGTCCTTGCTGACAATCGCATGCAGCACGTCGTTCAGCCGCGCTTCGACATCGCCGGCTTCACGCAAAATCTCGTCTTTCAGATGTCCAGATTCGCGAGCAAAAACTAAATTCATAGTACCCTCTCTTTCGTATCATCCAAAGCGTCCCGTAATATAATCCTCTGTCCGTTTTTCCTTCGGATGCGTAAACAGACCAGAGGTCGCATTAAATTCAATCAAAAGTCCTTCATAAAAGAAAGCGGTCTTATCAGAAACACGCGCTGCTTGTTGCATGTTGTGCGTCACGATGGCGATCGTATAGTGACCGCGCAACTGTACGATCAGCTCTTCAATGCGCGCGGTGGATTTCGGATCCAGCGCGGAAGTCGGCTCGTCCATCAGCAGGATTTCCGGCTTCACGGCCAGCGCGCGCGCCAGGCAAAGGCGCTGCGCCTGTCCACCGGAGAGTCCCAGCGCATTGCGATGCAGCCGGTCCTTCACTTCATCCCAGAGCGCAGCGCCGCGCAGACTCTCCTCAACCAGGTTATCCAGATCGGAGCGCGCAAGCGAACCGTGCAGCCGCGGTCCATACGCCACGTTGTCATAAATCGATTTCGGGAAGGGATTCGGCTTCTGGAAGACCATGCCGACGCGCCGGCGCAACACCGCGGCATCGATCTCGGCACCGTAGATGTTTTGTTCGTCAAAGATCAATTCGCCCGCGGTGTGGCATTGCGGAATCAGATCGTTCATGCGATTGATCGCGCGCAAAAAGGTACTCTTCCCGCAGCCGCTCGGCCCGATGATCGCCGTCACCTCGCCTTTGGGGATCGCTAAATCGATTTTCCTCACAGCCTCATGCGCACCGTAAAAAACCGAAAACTGTCGCGCTTCGATATGTGTTGTCACTGGTGTCCTATCCTTTCACTCGCGGGAACGGTTACCCCTTCAGTTTACGCGCCACGCGTGCACGCAGGAAGATCGCGGTTACATTCAACGCCAACACGATCATCACGAGCGTGGCGGCCATGCCGTACTGCACGTGGCGAATCTGTTCGACCGCTTCGTGTTCCGTACACAGATTGTAGAGGTTCCACGACAATGCGGGCGTGGCCTGACTGAAGATCTCCGCCGGCATGATCATCGGCCCGACGCTCACGGCGGCAGTGAAGATGATCGGTGCCGTCTCGCCTGCGGCGCGTCCCATGCTGATCACGATCCCCGTCAGAATCCCCGGCAAGGCGGCCGGCAGGATCACCGTGAGGATCGTGCGCCACTGGCCTGCGCCCAGCGCAAGGGCCGCCTCCTTGTACGTGCGCGGCACGGCGGCAATCGCCTCTTCCGAGGCGCGAATGATCGTGGGCAATACCAGCAGGGAGAGCGTCAGGGCGCCTGCGATCACACTCTTGCCGGGCGAAACGCTGAGCGTATTGATAAAAAAGGCGAGACCAAAGAGACCGAAGACGATGCTGGGTACACCAGCCAGGGTGTTCACGCACGTCCGCAGGAAACCGACAACCCAGCCATCGTGCGCATATTCCTGAAAATAGATCGCCGCGATCACGCCGAGCGGTACCGCGATGAGCATGGCGCCCAGCGCGAGATAGATCGTACCCAGCACTTCGGCGCCGATGCCGCCAAAGAAATGCGCATCGACCGAACGATCCGTCAAAAATTGCGGATAGCAGCGCCAGCGCGGCTGCATCAGCGCGGCCAGCTGCGTCTCGACGAGCGGAAAGACTGGCGCCAATGCAGTCCCCGCAAAGCGCGGCGCGCGCGGATTCAGGACCTTGACCCCGCGTTCACCGGAATAGTCCCAGGTGACCTCAAACAACACATCTTTAGCTTTGAGCTGCGCACGCTCCCAGCGCGTCTGCCCATAGATCTTGCGCGTCAGCGCCGGCAGAGGCTTGCCGGGTTCAGGGCCCAGCAGATCCGTGAGCGCCTGCCGCACCTCCTGAAAGGGCTTGCGCAACTCGCGCCGCTTCTGCGCGGGGTATCCCTCCAGCTCTTTTTCAAAGGCCTGAATCGCCGCATAAATCGGTTGTCGGCGCTGTTGGATCTCCTTGACTTCCTTGGACAGCACCTCGCTGTCGCCGCGGCCGAACTGATCCAGCATCATGCGGCGATTCTCAATCGTCTCCTGAAACAGGTACGCGCCGACGCCGCGCATGAAGATCGGGCCTAAAATGAAAATCACCAGCAGCGTCATGGCCGCGCTGGCGGCATAGGCGCTGGCGGAAAAGCATCGATCCACTATTTTTCGCATTCGTAGGTGCATGATTTCAGAGTCTCAACAGCGTGTGGCCTGATCCTTACATGCCGCGCAAGCGTTTGCGCTGGCGACGGACAATCCATTCGCCCGCCATGTTGCACAGAAAACTAAACAGCAGCAAACTCAGCCCCATGGCGAAGAGGACGTGATAGTGCGCCGATCCCGTCATTTGATCCGCCTCGCCCATATCGCCCGCGATCGTGGCGGTCAGTGTCCGCACGGGCTGCAACAAATTGTAAAACGGCGTCGGAATCTGCGTCGCATTGCCCGAGGCCATCCAGACCACCATGGTCTCGCCGACCGCCCGCATAATGCCCAGCAACGCAGCGGAGAAGATCCCGCTCATGGCCGCGGGGAGCACGACTTTCAGCAGCGTCTCGGCGCGCGTCGCACCCAACGCATAGCTGCCCTCGCGCAACTCCCGCCCCGCGGCCTGCAGCGCATCCTCGGAAACGCTCACGATGGTCGGCAGCGCCATGACCGCCAAAATGACCGAGGCGTTGAGCGCATTGGCGCCGCTCTCAACGCCCAGCACGTCCTGTAAAAAGGGCGCCATCACCACCAGGGCGAAGAAGCCCCAGACCACGGAGGGGATCGCGGCCAGCAACTCGATTACCGGCTTCAGCACCTGCCGGATATTAAACGAGACCATATCGCTCAGACAGACCGCGGCTAAAATACCCAGCGGAACCGCGATGATCACCGAGGTCAGCGTGACGATCAGCGTCCCCATGAAAATCGCCTTCGCACCAAACTGGGCCGGTTGATGTGAAGGATACCAGGCGTTGGTAAAAAGGAAATCGTGCAGGCTGTATTCCCGGAAGAAGGGCACTGCATCCCGCGCGATAAAAAAGATGATGATGAGCACGGCCAACGCCGCCACTGCGGTGATCGCCAGCAGAAAACTGCGGCCGATCGCGGAGAGGATCCGCCGTGTACGGATCTCCCGGGGACTTAATACAATTTGGTCAGACGTGCTCATCTTTCATTATTTCTTTACAGGAACGAAACCGATCTCGCTGACGATTTCGCAGCCCTTTTCCGTTGCGCTCAGACCAATGAATTTGGCCATCAACGACTCCGGCGCTGGCTTGCCATTGGTGAACATAAAGAGGTCACGGGAGATCGGGTAGCTCTTGTTTTGCGCCGTCTCCACGGTCGCTTCGATGCCATTGATGCTGAGCGCCTTCACCGAACTATCCACGAAACCGAGGCCCGCATAGCCGATCGCGCCGCGCGTGGTCTGGACCCGCTGACGGATTCCGCCGTTGCTGCCGACATATTCCGCGGTTGCGCAGATCTTCGCCTCCTTGCCCAGGACCAGCTCCTTGAAGGTCTCGTACGTGCCGCTGTTCGTATCACGACTGATCACCACGATCTTCAGATTCGGACCGCCGACCTCGCGCCAATTCGTGATCGTACCCGTATAGATACCGCGCACCTGATCAAGCGTCAGATTCTTCACCTTGTTTGACGGATGGACGATCAAGGGCAAGGCATCGTGCGCCACGACATGCTGGACCGGATGAACGCCCTTGGCCTCCATGGCGGCGCGCTCCTCCTTCTTCAGATCGCGCGACAGGTTCGCGATATCGCAGGTCCCGTTCAACAGCGCCTTGGCGCCGTTACCGCTTCCCGATTCGCTGACCGTAATCACCACGCCTGGATTCTGGCGCATGTAATACTCTGCAAAAGCCTTGGCGATCGGTCCCACGGTGGTCGAACCATCGAGCGCCAACTTAGTCTGCGCACCAACCGATAAACAACCGAGTGCAACTAAAACAGCCATCATTCTTGTCTTCATCTTTTTCCTCCTTACGGCAAAAGCCGATGTGTTTCGTTGCGTATAGAGAAACAGAATCCGGTTAGAACTGTATGGCTAATGTGTTAGAAAAAGATTAGAGGCCTCGTCTTCCGCAGTTCATGTGAACCCTTTTTATTTGTCGGTCGATTTTACAGCCCAACCTGCGCCCAAACCCGCTCGCTCCGTTTTTTCCAATCCCAGACATTCAGGATCAGTTCGTAGGCCTTTTGCGACTCTTCGGCGTAGTGCGCAGGATCATCGAGCAGACGGCAGATGGCCTCGGCAAAGGCCTGTTCATCGTAACAGGGAATCTTGACCATCCCCTGCGGATAATAGGTCTTCAGCGCTTCCAGATCAAAGGAGACCCCGGGCAGGCGCCAGGCCATCCCTTCAGCCGCAGCCATGCCGCCGCTGTCATAGGTGGCGGGATGGACCATCACGCGGGATTGCTTGAAGATCTCATATTTCGGCGCACCATCGAGGAACCCCAGCAACTCGACGTTCTCCGTCAAACTCAGCAGGCGGATCTTCTCGCGAACCTCCGCTTCCAAAGGGCCATCGCCGATCATCGCCAGTTTGGCGCCGGATTTAAAAAAACAGACGCGGCTCCAGATATCCAGCAGGATCAGAACGCCTTTCTGGTAATGCAACCGGCCGATAAAGCAGGCATCAAAGCGTTTCGGCTGCGCTGCCGCATCCGGCATCTGCGCCAGATAGGCCTCTGAGGCTGTAATGTCGACGCCGCCTTGAACCACGATGACGTCTTTCACGCTGCGCCGTGCGGTCACAAACCGCTTCACATCCGGTTCGCTGGTCACAAAGACCTTATCCGCATAGCGCTTGATCAAATAATACGAAGGCACCTGCATCAGCCAGTAGACCAATCCGCGCACGCGGTTACGCCCCTGATACGAAGAGTTTTTCGCCCACGGCAGGGGCGCGAAAAGATAAAAGCCCGCAATCCAGATGGTCTGCGGATGGCGCCATTTCATCAGCAGCGCGGGAATGAAGTCCGGATAAAAATCCGAAACCGAATAGACCACGGTCACATCCTGTAACGCATCGGCAAAGCGCGTTAGCCCGCGGATGCCGGCGATGAGACGCTGCGTCGTGTGGAGCAACAAACCCACTAAGCCGTACCGCGGATGGCGATTCGCAGGACTCGTCTGCAAGAACTGCGCAGCTACGCCGCGCTGCTGCGAAGAGCGGATCGCCTCCTCGCTGCCCATCAGCTGGGTATACCCGTAACGCTGCCACCCCTTGAGCAGTTCGGTGTAAATCCGATCACCGCCGCTGAAACCCTCACCGATGCTGTTGTTGGAAATAAAACAAATTTTCATAATCGTTACAGGTAATGGTTAAAAATCATCTCTGCATTGCGCGCGCTGAACTGGCGTTCCGCATAGGCGCGCGTCGCGTTCTTGAGCGAAGCATACCACGTCGGCTCGTTAATCATCCGCGCCAGCGCAGCGGCATAACTCTCGAACGTCATCGTGCACAGAACGCCGACCGTCTCATCCATGGCATCCGGAATGCCGCCCGCACGGGTCGCAATGACCGGCGTTCCGCAGGCCAGCGCCTCACAGATTACCCGGCCGAAACCTTCAGCATACTGCGAGGGGACCAAGACCACATCCGCCGCCCGGTAATGATCGCGCGTCTGGTCGTTCGGCACCAAGCCGAGAAAGCGCAGGTTCGGCAGCTCCTGCGCCGCTGCCTCGACCATCCGCTGATTGGGTCCGCCACCCGCGATCGTGAAATCGACCTGCGGAAAGCGGCGCGCGAGTTCGATCACGATATCCTCGCCTTTAATGCCGATGAGCCGGCCAATAAAAAAGGCGCTGAACCGCGTATTTGCCGGACGTTCAATCGGCGTGAACCGCGCCAAGTCGATCCAGTAGCGATAGACCGCGATCGTCTTCGCATCAACGCCAATCTCCACCAGCTCCTTTTTCGAGGCCTCGCAGAGCGCCAGTTTCGCATCCACGTGATTAAGCAAAAAGGCCACAACCCGCGCAAAAAGGCTTCCAGGCTTGAAGGTGTAGAGCGCATGCGACTGGAAAACCACGCGCTTGCGGAAAAGCGCACCCATCAGCAGCCCCACGACCGTCATGTTGATGCCGTGCACGTGGATCACATCGACCTTGTGCATCTTCGGCAGCATGTAGATGAAGAGCCGCACGAAGAAATAGGGAATGATGTAGAGCGCCATCAGCGCAGGATAGGGTTCCAGTACGCGGAAAAGGTTGCCGCCAATCCACCAGAAACGCCGGATCGTCACGGCCCCACGCACCTCCCTGGGAAGGTAATGGTCCACGCGCGTCACGATCGGTTTATAGGCCACGATCCATGTGCGCCAGCCTGGCTTATACGCCAGCACCTGCGTCAAATCAGCCAGATGGGTTTCAACCCCGCCCATATCCGGCGGATAGGTCTGCGGCAGGATCAGAACACCCTTTTCTCTCTCGCCTGTTTTCATACTGAAAGCATACCATCTCTAGAAAGCAGGAACAAGACTTGAAATCAGCGCGTATCCTCGGCTGGACGCCGCGATTCGTGGCTTGCGCCGCCCTGTTTGGGATGGTACTATTTGAATTCAATTTGAGTGTAGGTTGACTATGATCGAAGCGTTAGAAACCATCCTTGAGCGTTTTGCCGGCGTGCGTATCCTCTGCGTGGGGGATATCATGCTGGATCGTTTTATCCGCGGGACCGTTGAGCGTATTTCGCCTGAAGCGCCCGTTCCGATCCTCAAATACAGCTCGGACAGCGCCATGCTTGGCGGCGCAGGCAATGTGCTGGCCAATCTTGCCGCCATTTCGGTCGCGACGCGTTTTGTCGGACGCTGCGGTGCGGATCCTGAAGGCGAGCGCCTGACCCAGCTACTGGAGGCGATGCGCTGCGACCATGAATTGATCCGCAGTGCAACGGTGCCGACAGCGACCAAGACGCGCTTTGTCGCGGAAAACAACCACATTCTGCGCTTTGACCGCGAGACGGTTCATCCCCTTTCCGATGCAGAGGCCGATACGCTGATCGCCTCAATCGAAGCGTCGCTTTTTGAGTATGACCTCGTCCTGGTCTCAGATTATGCCAAAGGGCTACTGACCGAGGCCTTCACCAAACGCCTGATCCTCGCCTGTGCGCAGCAGGGCAAGCGCGTGCTCGTGGATCCGAAGGGCCGCAATTATGAAAAGTATCGCGGCGCGTTCCTGATCAAGCCCAACCGCAAGGAACTGGAGCTGGTCTGCGATGTGAAACTCCCGACGAGCAGCCCGACCTTTATCGACGATGTTGCCGCCTGCGCGCGGACGCTGGGAAAAGCGATTGCCGTCGAGCACGTGATCGTCACGCTCGGCAGCAAGGGCATGCTGCACGTTCCGATCAGCGATAGCGCTGCGCCCGTCCACCTGCCCACGCGGGCCAAAGAAGTCTTTGATGTCTCGGGTGCCGGCGACACCTCGTTCGCTGTCCTGGGGGCAAGCATTGCGGCCTGTGCCTCGCTGACCGATGCGATGCATCTCGCCAATCTCGCCTCCGGCATCGTGGTCGGGAAGCTGGGCACATCCACGGTTTCCACAACGGAACTGCGCGCGGCCCTGCAGGAAGAGGCGCACACTGGCGCGACCTCCTATCTGCGCAAGATCCTCTCGCGCGAAGAGGCGCTCCGCTACGTCCAGGCGATCCGCTCGCCGACCAAGAAAATCGGCTTTACCAACGGGTGCTTTGATCTGCTGCACCTTGGCCATCTGGATTCGCTGTGGCAGGCCAAGTCGCACTGCGATTTCCTCGTCGTGGGGCTCAATTCCGATGCCTCGGTTCAGCGTCTCAAGGGCCCGACACGCCCGGTCCAGTCGGAAGCGACGCGCGCCGCGCTGCTGGCCTCGCTCGAATGTGTTGATCTCGTTGTTATCTTCGACGACGAAACCGCGCTGCCGCTCATCGAATGCCTGCACCCCGATGTGATTGCCAAAGAGGGCTATCCTATTGAAAAATGGCCGGAAGCGCAGTATGTCATCGCTTACGGGGGAACCGCAATCACGCTCAAACGCAAAGAGGGATTTTCCACGACCGAGCTCGTGGAACGGATGAAACAGTAATTATGCACGACCCCATCAAAGAAGAGTTCAAAAAAATCGCACAAGGCTTTATTGCCCTCCAGAATGTCACGGATGTGGTTCACTCGGCGATTGATCTGTGCATCGACGCCCTGAAGCACGGCAATAAGATCCTCTTTTGCGGCAACGGCGGTTCTGCCGCGGATGCGCAGCACCTGGCCGCTGAACTGGTCGGACGCTACAAGCTCAACCGGCGCGCCTTCCCCGGCCTTGCACTCACGGTCGACTCCTCGATTCTGACGGCCGTCGCGAATGACTTCGGCTACGACACGGTCTTTTCGCGACAGGTCGAAGGTCTCGGCAAAGCCGGCGATATTCTCTATGCGATCTCCACCAGCGGCAACAGCAAAAGCGTGCTGCTGGCCATGGAGCAGGCACGCAGCATGGGTATTCACGTCATAGCCCTTACGGGCGCTGGCGGCGGCAAGATGAAGGATCTGGCCGATATCGCGATTTGCGTTCCGGCAACAGCCGCCAATACGATTCAGGAGATGCACATCGCCATCGGCCACCTGATTTGCGATTACATTGAAAAGGCTCTGATTACCCAATGACCACAAAAGCGCTCTTCCTCGATCGCGACGGCGTCATCAATGTCGATCGCGCCTACGTCTATCGCAAGGAAGATTTTCACTTCATGGATGGCATCTTCGACCTCTGCCGCGCTGCCAAGGAAAAGGGCTATCTCATCATCATTGTTACGAATCAATCCGGGATTGAACGCGGTTACTACACGGAGCTGGATTACCTCACGTTGACGCAGTACATGCTCGACGAATTCGCGCGGAACGCCATCACCATCGATGACATCTACTACTGCCCGCATCTCCAGCACGAAGACCGTAAGCCCAGCCCCGGCATGATCCTGAAGGCGCAGAAGAAACACCGGATCGACCTCAAGGCCTCGCTCATGATCGGCGATAAACCGCGCGATCTGGAAGCAGGTCAGCGCGCCGGCATCCCGGTGAACCTGCTGATCGGCGACCATCCGTCGCCGAACATCGTGCCGACCGCGCGCATCCAGAACCTGCATCAGGCCTTGGCGTGGCTGTAGTGGGTCTTGATCCGCTGCAACTCGCGCATAATGCGCACGCCATCTTTGATCGACAGCTTCGAACCCGCCACATCGTGCCAGCGTCTGAGCGGCATTTCCACAACGTGCTGCTGAAGATAGGTCTCGGGCGCGATCAGCTGCATGCGCCGGAACAACTCGATGTCGAAGAGCCAGCGCGAGATGAACGGTTCGCGGAAAATCTCCGCCGCAAGGCTGCTGCGGAAAAATTTGGCGCCGCACTGCGTATCGCGGATCGGCAATTGGATAAAGCGCTGGATGATCACGCGCACGACCTGGCCGGCCAATTGCCGGAACATGCTGCGTTTCAGCTGCGTACCGGCCAACCGCTGGCGCGAACCGACCACGGCATGCGCCTCCGGATTCTGCTCAAAACAGGCGATAAAGCGCGGCACCTCGTCGAGCGGGGTCGCCAGATCCGCATCCCAGAAGCCGATGAACTCCGTCTCTTCGCGATACGTTGAGATCACATGGAGAACGCCTGCACGCACGGCGCCGGATTTGCCGCGGTTCTTTTCATAGGAGACGATCTCCACGCGACCGGGAAGGCGCTCCGCGAGCGCATGCAACCGCTTCAGCGTCGCATCCGTACTGCCGTCGTTGACAAAGCAGAGCCGCACCGTCGGATGGGCCTCGGCAAAAGCCAGATAGGCATCGCTATTCAGACGCCCTGCCTCGTTGAAACAGGGAAAAACCACGGCTATTGGAAGGTGCGTACTCACCTGAACTCTCCGAATACAATCATGCTTGTTAAATAAGTCCGGCACTGAAACATGCCTGAAATTTATATAATAGCAAATTTACAACAATGCCACCAGTATTGCGACTATGTCTTTGAATATCTTCACAACATATCGGGTGTTGGCATTTCTGATCGTATTGCACGATATAAAAGTGTCACCCATGGGATATTATCCTGAAAAAAGGGCTCTTTTATTCTCAAATCGAATGGAGCGAGGATTATTTTAATGTTGGAAGAAGGAGTCAGAGCAGTCATAACAAACAAATCTTCAATCGCTTCGTCTCCCATTGCAAGACATCCAGCAGAAGAGGTCTTACCATGAATCATGATATCGCCTCCAAGATGTTCTCTGCCATCATCTTTCGCCTGTTTGAGATCAAATGCATTCGGATAGTTTATACGTAGCGACAAATGGAATGCGCTGTTAGGATTGAGCGACTCAATGGCGTAAATCCCCTCTGGGACCTGCCCGTCTCCCTCTCTTAATTTTGGACCGCTTGTTCCGCTCGCACCCAAAATAGGATAGCTTCGAACCAGTTGCAGGTTTCTCTGTCCATCCTCGATCCACACCTCTAGCCGTCGCTCCTCTTTAAGTCCGACCAGCGTAATCTTTTGCGCAGGCCATCTTATTCCTTTTCTTTCGAAGAAAGGAACCATCCTCTTTTGAACGATTTCGCCATATTGGCCAATTCTTTCTTTAGTCGTGTAACGATGAGATAGCTGATGAATCATTTCCTCTTTTACCATAACAAAAAAATCTAATTGCAATGCCGCCAGCATACCACCTAGCACTATGGTCACACACAATACCTTCTTTTTCGTCATGTTTTGTTGTTCTCTCGTTATTGTTTCTTTTTCAGAGTTTCTTTTCGTAAACGGATTTCTTTCATCTCTTGAATCAAACGCACATATTCCTCTTTTTGCATAGTTACGTTTTTAAAGGATTCAGTTTTCCATAATGAATCAGGACATGTTTTTAAAAAAGCTTCTGCATCATCAAATCGATGAAGTGCGCAAAAACTACTTATTATGCTACGCGAAAGCGTCTCTCTAAGTTTATCGGCTGTTATCTTTTTTTCGTCACTCCATAAAGAATAGATCGGGTTGTCGGAAGTTTCCCAAACAGAATTAGTAACTTTTTGCAGCAATACGAGCGCATTTGTCGCATTGACCAGATGATCATGATTACGTTGAAGATTATACGATGCCACTAATGAAACGCTAGCCCAAATATTAATCCAATCGTTCGTCGAGGAAGAAATTGCTCCTTGGGCAAACTTCTTGGCTTCGGTAAAATCAAAAGTCTGATCCTCCTGTGCTTTGCCAACGGCCTCAAAGGCCAAAAGAGCATGTGCGATTCTTCTCTCTTGCTTATTAGTCGAGTTACAAAGAGAAATCAATTCTGCTCGCTTTTCTGTTTCGATGCAATATTTAGTATTTGAGGCCAAATATTGATTAAAATCTCTTCCGATACATTGAAATGTCAGCATCACTGCTGATAAACAAAAGATTGCTTTAATTTTCATTTTTTTATTCCTTTCACCAATTTGCCTTGGGAACCGTAACCCATTCGTATCCCAAAGTAAACCCACCAATCGAGATTTTTCTATAATAAGAATACGAAACATCCTTAACAATGACACATGCATTCCATCCCGCGCTGTTTTCATTTGCCATTCTCCAAGCATCCGCATTTCCTAAAACATCTCTGTGCGTTAACCATGATGAAATGATAGCAGTCGCTCCTTGTATATCCGTTGGCGCATACCAATTATATCCCAGAAACAGTTGCGGACCCAGCGTTTCCCATACCTTTCCTGGAGATGCCGTATGATCAACTCCTGTGTAATTGTCATTGTAGTCGTTGATATCTAGTACTGCGCACCCAGCAATAATTGCACAGTCTAAATCTTGATTCCAATATTCGTCGAGAACTGAAGGTGACCCTACCGTAAGACCACCTGTTGCATGAGAACCATGCCCTGAATAGTAAAAATAATCCGCCTGGTTCATAATTTGACGTTTTGGAGTAACCACGCTTGCAAACTGTACCCTGATAATTTCGCGACCAGCCGCTTGAAAGAAACTCAGATGTATTCGACTGTTTTCAGTAGTCGCATCAAGATCACCATCAGAGGTACAACGTCCTCGTGGTTCGGCAACAAGTGAATCAAATGCAACTCCATCCGATAAATTGGAATCTGCCGATGGATCGATCGACCCTGTATCTAACCAAGCCTTTTCCTCAACCTGATCAGATTCCGGATCAGGCAGTATGCCCAGAATTTTCAATTCGTTTCGTGTTTGAGTAATACGTAGTTCTGATCGATCAAGCCGTTGGATAAACTCTGTATTTTGAGTAGTTAAGGAATGCATTTGCCCTTCCGGGGCAGTACCAGAGGTTTTGATGGAAAGTATATTTCCAAAAAGATTAAAAACATCAAGAAGGCTATTTACTTTAGGTGTTACTACAATTTTTATACGCAAATTCTCATCAGAAAGCACAACTCGTTTTTCTTCGAGCTCTGCCCATTCAGATGAGTCGGGATCAGATATTGATACTGCCACATCCCAAGTTTTTATATTGACACACGTCGAGCAATTATATCCCTCCGCGACGCCCGTACCTGTGAACGAGACCGTGAGTGTGGCAGCCCCGGGGGCTGCCGCCTGAACCTCCAGCG
>CAZMLC010000019.1:31917-37467 GCA_964567125.1 uncultured Akkermansia sp. | reverse complement strand
CCAGCAGCCGCAATTTGTCGTAGGTCTCCATAAGTAGAACTTTTATTCTACTATATAGGAGCTTCGGACGGCAACCCTCAACTGCCAAACTTAGACCACCTGCGTATACTGATACGTGGGATGGGGCCGCCCTGGACGTATACAAGTGAAGGCCTGAACAGTCGCCTGGAACGATAACCCGCAGACATCGGCGAGTACCTCCTTGACCAGCTTCTCCAGTTCAGCGGGCCGCATCTGCGCCCGCGCATTGAGCGTAAGCGTGGCAGCCTGCCCGGCTGCCACGCCGGAATGGGTGGTCAGCCGCTCGCAGGTTCCCACCACGTTGGCGACCACCAGCGCATCGCCCGCAGCGATCGCGAGCTTCACATGCCCCACGACGATGTTCTGCGCAGAGAATCGCCGATTGAGCCGCGACAGCAGGTGCTGTGCAAAGCGCGACCAATCGGTTCCCACGGAACACGTTAAGGCATACGTCGCGTTCAACCACCCCAGCACGGCTTCGCCCTCGGCATAGACATCGTAATCGACCTCCGCCACGTGCTGTCCAGCCGGCGTCGGACGTTGCACCGCATCCAGCCACGCCGCAAGTCCTGTACCGTCCTGCGCACTGACCACAAAGACCTGCGCCTGCGGATAGGTTGCCTTCACACGCTGGCACAATGCATCGCGCTCAGCGGACGCATACTGATCCGCTTTGGTGATCACAATGAAATCCGCCTCCTCCAGCTGCTTGCGGAAGATGTAGGCTGAACTGGGATGCAAGCCCGCAGATTGCCCGCTTACGATCGAAGAGAACCGATCAGGATCAACCAGAACCGAAAGCGGAGATAGCGCGATCTCCCCGGCGCGCTGATCCTTTAGCGGCTGCAAAATCGTCGCCGAAAGATCAGTGCAACTGCCCACAGGTTCAGCCAGAATCAACTCGGCACCTGATTCATCCGTCAGCGATGTAATCGCGTGAGCCAGTCCCGGAAAGTTGCAGCAAAAACAACTTCCGCTCACCTCGCGCACCGCCGAACCAGTCTTCCGCAACAAAACCGTATCGACCAGCTCAGGCGCCTGATCGTTCGTGATCAAGCCGACCCGCTTACCCGCTTTTGCCAAGTGGACCGCAGCGGCGTAAAGCAATGTGGTCTTTCCTGCACCAAGAAATCCCCCCACCATGATGATTCTCGATCGACGCATTTTTTCTCCTTATTTTGGCTGATCTTTTCGCTCGAAGTCTACCAGTTTCGCAAACCCCCTTGCCGTGCCTGCCGCAACAACACCGCCCACCATCGGCGCAAAGATGTAAACCCAAAAGAAGCCCCCGACCTGATCCGGAAACGCCGCAGGCCCCCACCCCGCAGCCCACGCTACCAGCCGCGGCCCCAGATCGCGCGCAGGATTAAGACCCGTCTGCGTCAACGGCGCGGTCAGGCAGATGATCGATGCCACTGTCAGACCAATAAAGACCGGCACATGATCATCGCCTGGACGGCCCAGATTACATGAATCGGTCAACCCGAAGATGGTCAAGACCAGCAGGAAGGTTCCCACCCCCTCCACCAGCATCGCCAACGGCAACGAGACCACGGCCGTACCGCCCGGATTCGGATAGTATTCGCCAAACATCATTGCCACCTTCACAGATTCCGGCGCCCCCCGTACGATCTGATGCGTGACCTCAAACGCGGCAATCGATGCGCCGAAAAGCACATAGACCATGGCCCCGGCCAACACCGCACCGATCAACTGCGCAGTCAGATAGAGCGGAATCTTGCCAACTGGAAGACGTCCTGCGACAACCATAGCGAGCGTCACCGCAGGATTGAGGTGCGCACACGACAGGTGACGCGTCAGGTAGATAGCCAGCGTTACGCCGATTCCCCAGACCAGCGCGATTTGAAAAAGCCCCTGATGCGCACCAAAGAGCACCGACACCGCGACTGCGCCGCACCCGAACACAGTCAACACGAACGTTCCGAACAACTCGCCAATGCCCTCAAAAAATGCCTTCATTGCACGCGATCCCCCACTCAATGACCTAAACTAGTACTGGATTTAATCCACTAGTTTGGTTGAACTATATCGAAAGCGAGCATGCACGTCAATGGGAAAGAGGTTCAGCACGATGCCGTGCGTCGGGGAAATGTTCTTCTCAGCCCGTTCACCCATACGCAGACGCGCTATTTGCGGAAGAGCATAGGCGATCCATTCAGAATCATCAGCCATTCACGGCTGCGTAGCTGGCTACATAAAATGCGCAGCTAAACGCACGGTTCAATATCCAGAAACCAGCGTTGAGCAGCAGATACAGAAGCGTCCAGACCGGACTAAAAACCCAATCCGGGGGTGTCAGCGGAGGCCGACTCAACGTTGCATACCAATCCATTTATCCTCCTTACATCGTCCGCGTATTTCACTCATGTAGGCTATGCGCCATCTTGCTCATCACGAACAAATGTTCTACTATTACGCCATGGCTCCACAAAGTAAATTAGCAGTCCGAATTCCCGTTGTCCGCGCGTTCATCCGACAAACCGGACGCGCACCCACGCTGGATGAACTCCGCGCCCTGTTTAGCCTGCGTTCGCGGAACACGGCATCCGTACTCGCCACCAAGTTGGTCGAGGCCGGCGTGATCGCCCGAACGGAAACCGGACGGCTTGCGGTCCAGCCCGGTGCACCCGCCCATCCGCTGCGCAGGCTCGGCTCCGTTGCGGCCGGCATACCCTCACCTGCGGAGGAAGCCCTGCTCGACACCCTGACGCTCGATGAATACCTGCTCAAGCGGCCTGACGAAACCTTCATGCTGACCGTCGAAGGCGACTCCATGATCGAGGCCGGCATCCTGCCCGGCGATACCGTACTTGTCGAGCGCGGACGAACCGCGCAAAACGGCGACATCGTCGTGGCCTGCGTGGACACCGCCTGGACGCTCAAGTATTTCTTCAACGATTCCGACGGCATCCGCCTTGAGCCCGCCAATCCGCGTTACTCCACGATCCGCCCCGCGCACGACCTTTCCATCGACGGCGTTGTCTGCGGCGTTGTTCGTAAACTGCGCTGACCACTGCTCCAAAGCTACTTAAAAAACGATACCGAAGGTAAATCAGGGTCGGGATTTCACATTCTTCATTTTGATTTTCATTCCAGAACCGTTGTCGCATGTCCTTCATAATATCAAGGACTTCATGACCGAATGAATGAGTGAGGGGTTTAGGTTGTAGGGGGTTAGAAAATGCGTTTCTTGCGCGAAGCTCTAAACTTACTGACACTCAATAGACTCAGTAGACTAACAAGACTTCTCTACTTCTGCCCCATCGCCGAGCGCAGCGTCAGACATCCTGCTGGACCGCCCTGATGCGCGATTGCCTTGCGTCCCCGCCGCAGAAAACACGGATGTTAAACGGACCGCTTCCGATGGCACTTGACGAGACTACACTGTATCACTATAGTATCACATTATGAAAACGGAACTCGTCACAACATTGAAACGGCAAGCGACGCGCATTCTCGCTGACCTGCATGAGGAAAAGACGCCGGTGTTGATAACGGAACACGGCGTACCATCGGCCTATCTTGTAGATGCCTCGGCCTTTGAGATGATGCAGGATCGTATGGCCATCCTTGAAGCCATCGCCCGTGGAGAGCGAGCCGTGCTTGAAGGTAGAACGTTGACGCATTCCGAAGCCAAGGGAAGGCTGAGCAAATGGCTCACCTGATCTGGACAGAGCCCGCCCTTGCCGATCTTGAAGGCATTGCCGACTACATTGCCCTCGATCATCCGGGTGCGGCATCGCGGTTGGTCCAGCAGGTGTTTGCGAGCATCGAGCGGCTGAAGCGATACCCGCGTTCCGGCAAGCGGCCTGCCGAACTTCCACGCTCGCCCTATCGGGAGGTCGTCGTCGGGCCTTGTCGTGTGTTTTACAGAGTCGATGGCGACGCGGTATTTCTGCTACACGTGATGCGGGCGGAACGGTTGCTCCAGAAATTCCTCATCGAGGAACGCAACCGAAAGCGATAAGGTAAATCAGGGTCGGGATTCCACATTCTACATTTTGATTTCCATTCCAGAACCGTTGCCGCATGTCCTTCATAATATTCAAGGACTTCATGACCGAATGAATGAGTGAGGTGTTTAGGTTGTAGGTTGTTAGGCGTTTAGGAATACGGTTCTTGCGCGAAGCTCTTAACGCTTTGACACAAACAAATTTCACTGCTGCACAGGTAGGGCGATGCTCTCCGAGCACGCCGCGATTGGAAGAACTTTTTTTACCACAGAGAATACAGAGCACACAAAGCAATGAATGAAGAATGAGAACCATGAAACACATGAAAGGGAATGCCTGGATGATGTGATGTTTTCTCGCAAAGTCGCCAAGACCGCAAAGGATCGCGAAGCTGGAAACTTGACGTTGATGAATGGAAATATTGCAGGCGTTCACTCCTAAAATCTTTGCGTTCTTCGCGCGCTTTGCGGTTAAATCCGCATCATCGCGAGATTGATTTCTTGCCACAGAAGAACACAGAGGACACATAGATTTGTGGTGTTCCGGAATACCTTCTTTTGTGTTCTATGTGTTCTTTGTGGCGGAGTCTATGCAGCGGGAAGCGCAGCCTCCGCTGCTGCAACATGGCCGCTACCCTCAGCAAACAGCAGGTCCGCAGGCCCTGCTGTACGGGTGGGGAAGATTAAGGACGTCGTGACGGAATGACTGAGTGGTGAGGAGTTTAGCTTGTAGGTTGTGAGGCGTTTAGGAAATACGGCCCTTTCGCGAAACTCTTAACTTACCAACACTAAATAGACTCAGTAGACTAAACCGATTATTTCTGCCACTTCTTGAGGATCTCCCGCGCGTTGAGCGCGTAGACTCCGCGCAGATCGCGGGCGTAGGTCTCCAATCCCTTGCGCGCAACATCCTGATAATCGCCGCAGGCATACAAGGCGCGTAACAGGCCCAACTCGCGCATGACGAGACCGCGCTCGTTACCGCCGCCGGATCCGTAGCCGCCTGCAGGTTTGGCCTGCGCCACATCGAGCATGGCATAGCCGCTGACCTGTTTTTTCTGCAACACCTCTGCGAGAACAGGCGCAGCCTCCGGACTCCCCATCGCCTCTAAGGCCAGGCAGACCGCGCGGAAACGACCGAATGACGACCCCGCATTCAGCTGCCGTGTGATGTTCAGTAAAACCGGCAGCGCGCGCGGATCGCGCGTGCGTCCCAGTGCCACGATGAAGCTCTCGGTCTCGTTCATGCGCCGTCCAAACGAAGCCTTCTCATTGCGCAACTGGATGCGCTGGATACCGCGCATATCCTGATCGACCGCCTTCGCCAGCGTTTCGACGCCCGTATTGTCCCGCAGGATCCCGAGCACATGCGCATAAATCAGCCGCTCACGTTCCGTCTGCGCCTGCTGATACGCCTGACGCAGCAACGGCAGCGCGCGTTCTTTCTGCGACAGCACCCAGCCGATCTCCCGATATCCCTGACCAACGGCCTGAACCATCTGAGCCAGTTTTTCAGCATCGACAAACGTATTGTCCTTCCACGTTAACGCCTCCTG
>CAZMLC010000019.1:20697-31817 GCA_964567125.1 uncultured Akkermansia sp. | reverse complement strand
GTACTGATGTAACAGATGTCATCGATGGTGTAGCCGTGGCTGTCGTAGTCGCTCGTGCCCTGCACGATCGTATCCGGGAAGGTCCGCTGGTTCACAATATCGAGCGTGCCGAGCTGGTAATCGCCCACGACACGCCGGCGTTCGCGCGATTCGACCACCTGCGAGACATCCCAGATCCGGCCAGCGCCCGCACGTCCGCGAACACCGAAAAGCCAGAGGTCAAAGGCATCGCTGTCGTTCACAAAGGTGTAATCGGAATTGATGTAACTCGCGCCCAGCAAACGCGGCGACATGCCCACGCCCTGCACGGCAATTTCATTGCCGTTGATGAATTCGCAGGGCGCACCCGCGGCGGCGGCCACATCGGCATTCCCCGTCGCATCGATCACATTCTTCGCGATCACGATCCCGCGTCCCAGCGGCGTCGCCACGACCACACCGCGCACGCGCCGCTGTTCATCGACCAGCGTTCCGCAACCCATGCAGCCCATCCAGAGCGTGGCTCCGGCCATACGGTTATCGCGCCGCCAGACCTCGGCCTTGCCCTGCACGTGAACCGCGGCCCCGAGTTCCTTCACTTCGCGGTCGTGCGCCGCCGTGAATCCCACGATGTTGCCGTACCAGTAATTGCCAATCATGCCCAGCGTGCCCACGCCGCCTAAGCCATAGAGATACTCAATCACGAGCGTCTTGGAGCCTTGCCGCGCCGCGCCGATGCCTGCCGGCGCACCCGCGGTGCCGCCACCGACAACCACGACATCGTATTCGCCGAGAACAGGCAACCCCGTAGCCTCCGCTGCCACAAAATTCGTCGCGGTCTTGAATTCACGCGTGCCATTGAGAAATTCCGCAATGTTCCCCAGCTTCTGTGCCGCTGCCGCACCCTGCCCTTTACGCTGAACAGAGCCGCTTAACGCGCGAACGCCCGCAGCCTCTTTTGCAGCCGCAGATCCGATCCGCGCTCCGATATCGATTGCAGCCAGCGGACGCAACAGCTGCGCCGCACTCGCACGCGGAACCTCCGCGCACCCGCCCAGCAGATAGAGACGCGCCACCTGCGCCGGCTTGAAGGCCTCGAGCGCGACGGCTGACGCGCCTTGCCATACCGCGGTTTCGGGCTTGACACTGCGCACCGTATCCGGCGGCACCTGGAAGAGCGAATCCGACGCGTCCAGCAGACTCTTGACAAACGTCACATCGCGCGCCACCTGTTCCGCTTCGGCAAAAGAGGCATACGATCCATCCTTCATCGGAATGCGAAGATCGCAGAGATAGGCCACGCCGTTCACGCGCGGGACGCAGCCTTTGCGTTGCGGCCGAATCGCCGTTGCGTAGGTCAACGGCAATGCGCGCGCGCTCACCCCTTTGCCCGCAGGCGCCTCACCCGCGATCACCACGCGCTGGAAGAGTTGTTCACCCGCCGGATAGGCCGAGAACGTGGCACCCGCTAGGCGTGCCACGGTAGCGCGCTCCGTGGCATCCACGATCACTTTACCCAGGACAGCCTGACGTCCGCTGCGGTTCGCCATAACCACGCCGCGCAGCGCCCCGGATTCATCGTGCAGCACATCGGTGACATAGGCACCGGTCATAAATGCAATATTCTTCTCCAGCAGCGCAGCATCCAGTGCCTGCTTCACATGCAGCGGAGACGGCGTTATTTTTTCATCCGAACGCGCGCGGGGCGCGTAAACCTGAATTTCGCTCAAGAGCATGCGCGGGCAGCCCTTCTTCTTGTGCACGACCACTCTAGCATAGCGCGCGGTGCCCTTCATCGGTGCCTGAAAACGGAGGTTCCCCATTTCAGGGCTGCTCGCGGTCATGGTCTGCGCGTCGCTCCACCGCTTACCATCGGCACTCAGCTGCACCTGAACGCGTCCAACCTGGAAATCCCCTTTGCGCTCAAACGCGACAAGTTCAAGCGATTCGATCGCCTGCGGACCCGCAAGATCAAGCGCAATCGTCACCACCTCGTTGGTAAACTCCACGCTCTGCCCGATCACATCCTCCCAGCGGCCATCCGCCAGCATATCGCCCGTATCCACGTGTTTGTTGCAGCTCAGACGGTCCGCTTTGTAGGTAAAGGGCAGCAGTGAAATCCTGCGCGTAAAAAGCGTGCGCGCCAATGCGGATTCCGGTTTCTCTCCCTCCTCAAGCCACAGCCGCAACGTGCCCGCCACGTCTTCGCCCAGATAAGGCCGCGGCGCGATCAGATAAACGCTCGCCCCCGATTCTGTGGCAGCCGTGGCCGCTGCCACAGCCCCTACGCCGCCGCCCACCACGATCACATCGGCCTCCGCCGCCACCGGCAGCTCACGCGCCGCTTCGTAGACCGTCGCCGCCTGCACACTGAATGCCACCAACGCAATACCCGCACTGATTTTCATCTCGCTTGTTCCTTTTCCACTTACTGCACCAACATGAGCGTCCCGACCGTTTTACTTAAAAACACGTGCGTCGCCGTAACCTTGACCGCCCATAACGCCGGATTACTGACCGCGACCGAGGGTGTCCCCGTAAAGACACCGCTGGTACACCGTGCGACTTCATACACATTCTCCGTCAAGCCCTCCCAATTCACCTGGAAGGTGATTGCGGAAAGATCCGTGTCACCCGCAAATGTCGTGACAGCCCCCGGTAGAAAAGCGATCTGGCCCGCAAACCGCGGCGGCAACACAAGATCGCCAGTCGGTGTCACCGACTCCTGCACAATCAGGGCGCCATTGGTGATAGATCCCGAGCCGGAGACGGACTGGAGCATCTGCGCATAGCCACCCAGATTCACACAGCTTCCGGATCCTAACACAAGGTGCGTCTGAGGGGACAAGGGATTGCTTTCTGCAGCGGCAGAACCCTTCCATTTGGCCAGCAGGTACGCTTCCACAGCACGACGATCATCCTCCTCTAACGCATCGCGATAGACGATAATTTCGGCAATCTCACCATCGTAGTATCGCTCGAAATAGGTTGAACTGGCTCCAACAAAATACCAGCCGACCGCAGGAAGCGCCAGTTTCTCGTTCTGCTGGCTCATCGCAGCCGTAATGACCTGGATCTGATTCAGCGGAACCACATTCGTATAAATATTGACGCACAGCGCACCATCCGCATACATGCGGCCGCCCCCTGACCAGAGCTCGCCGGTATCCGTACCGGGATAGGCCCACGAATTGGTCACACCCGCCTTCGGCGCATTGATACCAGTCCCGCCCAAGCGGAGCCCATAATTCGCGTTGGTCGTCATATCACCGAAGAGTCCCGCATACTCGCGGAAATTCGCGGCACGGCAGACGACAAAAACGGTCTGTGCCGCATACGCCAGCGAAGTGTCCGAAACCAGGAAGGTCCGCTTGTCCGCGCCCAGCCGTATGGCGCCGCGGCCGTTGAAACTTGTTGCCTGATACGTTGGACGCAGGGCGGCATTGCTCTGGTTAAAGACCGCGCCATGCGGCAAGGTCGAACGCCATGCGAGCACCTCGCCCTGCGCATTGGTCACAACCGTATCGGGAAGCGAGGCATCGAGGCGCAGACTGATGCGCTCCGGCCGCGGCAAGCCCAGCGCAAAGGCCAGCGTGCCCTTGGCGACTTCAAGTGTACCGGTAACGGTCACCGGACGCGAAAGGAGCAACGTGCCGCTACCCTCTTTCTTGAGCTGCATATTGCCGGAAAAAGTTCCGCCAAAGGCGCTATCCGTTTCGTTGGACACCACGAACAAAGAGCGTCCAAACGCGGTATCCGGGTTGGCAATCGCGCCGGTACCGGAAAGCGCTGACACGGTCTGCTGATAGCCGTTCAACACCAGCGTCGCATTGGATTCCACCTGCACCTGCGTCGCACGGCTGAGCGCCCCTTCCGTGCGCACGACCACGCTGCTGCTGGCGAAGCCCCACTTGGCCATCAGATAATTTTCCATGGCGCGGCGATCCGCATCGTTAAACGCACGATTATACACCAACACTTCAGCCAGTTCGCCTTTGTAATAGCGGCTTGTATACGCGGTTGCATACCATCCAACCGCGAAATTCGAAAGCACGTTTGTCTGCGCCTGGGCCACGATGACATAGGGCGATCCTCGCACAAACTGAGCGCTGGCGTCCGATGTGATGCGCGTCCCGTTCTGATAAATCGGGCACGTACTCGCATTGCCGAATCGGTACGGGAAGCTGTTGACGTTGTTCCAATCCCAACGGTCGTTAAAATTGTTCATCCGGAACCCTTCGAATGAATTCGCATAATTGCCAAAAACGCCCGCCCATTCATTCGTGCTGACAGGGCGCAAAACGACCACAACCGTTTGCAGCAAATCGGAAAGCAACGTGCCCTCTGTCCAGACCGAACTCCAGCTCTTGTTGAACAAATAACTGCGCATATTCTGGCTGCCAAAGGAAAGTGCACCGCGATTCTCAAATCCAGAGGGTACATAGAGCGGTGCGGGAGTAGCATCTACGCTCGATTTTGCCAGCCGGCGGCGCGACAAAACATCGCGCCACTCCAGCACCGTGTTTGTCGGTGTCAGCGTCACGTTGGCGAGGTCGCTCGCATCCAGTTTATACAGCAATCCTGGCAGCGGATATGCGGGACTGCCCAGCAAGACCCGGCCCTCACGCACAATCAGATTCGAGATCCCTGCGCTGGCGCTGCCACTATCAAGATGCAAATCGCCCCGTCCGCTTTTAATCAAGGCATTCGGCGTTGAGACCGGCACGGCCAGACCGCAGCGTCCCCCGACGAAAAGCGTATCTGAGGCCAACTGCAAGGACCCTGAACCGCTGATCTGCATGTTCTGCTCGACAACCACCTGCTGCGCTTGCAGCGCTGCGTTGACTTGAATCGAAGCTGTATTCGTAAAGCAGGCCACATTTGTGACGCCATTTTCCGTAGTCCAGCTGATTACGCGGCCATCACCGGCAGTCCAGCCTGTCGCATCGGCACTCCAGACCCCGTTCGTTCCGCCATTCCACTGCGCGGCCGTGATCGCGGTGACATCGCGCAACTGCACTGCGGAGAGATATCCGGTATAATACCCCCCGGACGACACAGTGCCCTCAATGTCGATGAGCACCGTCGTAACGGGCGCAATGAAATCCAGTGTGACCCACTGCCCAAGGCCGCCCTCCACTTGCGCTGCATTTTGCCGCAACGACGCATATCCGTCGTCCGCATAGCCGCGCACAGTGAGTTTTTGGATACGCGGAATCCCGTTGATCGTACTGTCATTCACCCAGAATTGCGCGCGGTAACTTCGTCCAGCAATAAGATTCTGAAAAATCAAGGTTGTCGCCTGAACTGGCTGCACGACGGATCCCTCCATGTGACCGCCAACAACACCGCGTGCCAAGCGCAAATAATTTGAGCTGATCAGCTCGGTCGGAGCGGGCAGTTTCGCTATGCTGCGATCCGCATTACGCTGCGCGATCAACGGAGCCGTCCGCCACAAAGCCACATTTTCACCCCACACCTGAAATTCGGACTCCACATTCGGAATTGCGTCAAACGCCACACCATTTACGGTCACGCTGCCACTAAATATCACCGTGTATGCGGCCACACGTACCCCATTGGTGTCCACGTCGCTATCAGCGGCATACGTCTGCGGAGAGCCCCAGTAAAACGTCTTTCCCACGCTCATCCCTGCCGTCAAAATAACAGCGACGAAAATACACATCAGGCCATGTTTCATAAATACCACCCCCCACCACAAGAAACCATATCCACAACGAAAACATCTCTTTTATAGAGTATCGTGCAACCTAAAGAGGGTCAAGGAGGAAGAACATCGTTTCGACAGGGGCCCGCGCGAAGTTCGTACGCCCTGACTACCACCAGCCCAGGGCGCGGACAAGATCGACGGTGGCACAGTTCCGCCCACCTTCAAGACGGACCAGCGTACGCTGCGCCGCTAAAAGCGACCGTTCGCTTTCGATGACCTCCAGATAGGTCGCGAATCCCTTTTCGTACCGTTCATGCGCCAGCGCAAGAGCCCGTTGCGCAGCATCGCGCACGCGCGTGGCCGCATGCTGCTGTTCCGCCAATGCCAGCAGCGTGCTGCGCGCATCGGCCACCTCGCGATACGCGGTCAACATGGCGGCGCTGTACGCGGAGGTCGCCTCGCGGAGCTGGGCCTGCATCAGTTCCTGGTTACCGCGCAACCGTCCGCCGTCGTAAAGCGGCGCGGTCAACCCTGCGGTGATCGACCAGAGGTGGCTCTTCCAGTTCAGCAGATCCTCCGGGTTCTGCGACGCATATCCAATCGCGCCGGAGAGCCGTAACGTGGGCAACCGTTCCGCCTGCGCCACATGCAGGCGTTCAGCCGCCGCCTCCCAGGCGACACGCCGCGCAACCACATCCGGTCGCGCTTCCAGCACAGCCAAGGACAAATGCTGCGGAACGTCAGGCGTTTTAAGACCCGCATCGACGAAGATCCCCGTAACGGGAACCTCTGCGGCCAGACCGCAAAGCAGCGTCAGGGCAATGCTATAGCCGCGCTCCGTCTGCCGGAGTTGCTCGCACTCCCCTTCCGCTGAAGCGCGTTCGATGCGCGTCCGCTGTAAATCGAGCTCCGTCGCGAAACCGGAATCCACGCGCACAGACTGAAGTTTTTCCGTCTCCGTATAGCGCGCAATCTGCGTACGAATCACAGCGATCTCCTGCTGAAGCGCGCGCAGGGTCAGATAATTTCGCGCCACCTGTGCCAGCAGTGAGATCTCCGCGGCATTGCGTTCAAATGTGGCCAGTGCGATTTCTTTTTCGGCAGCTGTGCGCGCGGCTTTAACGCGGCCCCAGATATCGAGTTCATACGAAAAATTCAGATCTGCACCGAATTGCGCGGTATGGTCGCTTCCGATCTGCAGCGCCGTATTCTCCGACGTGCGCTGACGCAGCGCCGAGGCTGATCCCGTCACCTGCACCGCGGCATCCGCGCCGGCAATCCGCGCACGGGCGCGTGCCGCATCCATACGCGCCGCAGCTTGTGCAAGGTCAACATTGTTGGTACGCGCCAACTCGATCAGACGCGTCAGTTCGGAATCGCCGAAGCGCGTCCACCAATCATGCGGGAAAGGCGCTTCCACAGGCGTCAGCGCATGGGTCATTGCAGAGGGCGGCGGAACGGGCGCGGTCAACGGCGCAGGCGGTGTCAACGTGCACCCCGCAACACCAGCAAGGATGATTCCCATCATCAGACGGTTCATCGGGCCTCCTCTAAATAGAGATCGAGCTGCTGCCCGACATAAATCCCGGTTTGCGCCGTACGGGGAAAACGGTAGATAATCTGTAGGACGCGCGTATCCACGCGTTCGACGCTGCTGCCGGTCAGCGACGTTTTCGGCACGATATAGGGTTCCACGCGTACGAATTCGAGGTCGATCGGACGTTGCGTATCGCCTTTGACATACCCGACGGCCTTCATGTTCGGACGCACGCGCGGCGCGACCTGCTCGTCCACATCCGCACGCACCTGAAAATAGGCGAGGTCGCCCAGAACAAGCGGCGAACGGCTTGCGCCCGGTGCCACAAACTCACCCGGTCGCGTATTGACCTGCAAAACCGTTGCCGCGCGCGGCGCGCGGACGACAAGGCGTTCAATCAAGGCTTCAGTCTGCGCAACCGCAGCGCGCGCCGCAATCAGCTGCGCCTCCGCCACAGCGACATCGCTGCGCCGCGTCTCCAGCTCCTCGCGCGTAATAGCGCGGCTGTCAGCGACTTTTTCAAGGCGGACCAGCTGCCCGCGCAGCCGTGCAACGGTCGCTTCGGCCACAACCACATTCGCGCACTGCCCGATCAAGGCGGCACGCAGTTCGCGGTCATCCAACACGAGGAGCGGCTGTCCGGCTTTAACCGCATCCCAGACGCGCACCTGCACGCTCGTCACAAGTCCGGCCACAGGTACACCCAGCGCAATATTTTCGCCCTGGGCTTCAACAATGCCGGCAGCGGCCACAGCATGTTTAAAGGGATTGCTGGGCGGCGCATGGGGCGGCTGCGGGACCGGGTCCTGCGCGGCAAGCCGCACCACCATGAGCCCGGCATAGGCCATACCGATCAGCGCAAAATAAAAGCTTAACCGTGTAAATAAAATGGGCATAGACGTTCTCCTTTGTTCAGCCTCCCGCTGGATAGTGCGCAGCGATTTCCTGCCGCGTTGTCAGCGTTCTGAATATGCGGCCATCCTCCATTTCCGCCATATGATCGGCAAAACCATAGGTGCGGTTGTCGTGCGTGACCACCAGCACAAGGCGATCACGCTGCGTAGCCGCTTTGTGCAACAACGTCATCACGGTGTGGCCGTTCTCACGGTCAAGTGACGACGTCGGTTCATCGCAGAGAATGATCGGCGGATTGTGAACCAAGGCGCGCGCAATCGCAACGCGCTGCTGCTGGCCGCCGGACATCTTGGCAGGCCGGAAATCAGCATGATCCAAAAGCCCAACCCATTCGAGCACTTCGCGCGCTTTTTTCTCCGCATTGCGATTGGAGTGGCCCTGAATAATCAAGGGGATCGAGATATTTTCCGCAGCCGTCAACGTCGGGATCAGATTAAACTGCTGAAAGATAAAACCCAGATTCCGGGCACGGAACTTCGCCAGCGCATTGGCCCCCAGTTTGTCAAGGCGCTGACCCAGAACCTCGATACTGCCACTATCGGCATGCAAGGTTCCGGCAATGATGCTGAGCAAGGTGGTCTTACCGCACCCGGAGGGCCCGACCAGCATCGTGAGCTTGCCAATCTCCGCCGCAAAACCGGTCTTTTTCAGCACAGGCGTTCGCGCTTCGCCGGAGCCGAAGCTTTTATCAACATCCTGAACATGGATACCGAGCATCGACATAACCGTTATCCTACCTGAAGACAATGGCGGGCTCAAGACGCGCGACGCGCGCAATTCCAATGAGCGCCGAGATCACCACGATCACAAAAACCGCGGCTCCGACAATGGCCGTAATCTGCCAGAGCAATAAAAACGGAACGCGTCCCAGGCGCAGCAGATTATTGCCAAGAACCGAGACCAGCCCCAACCCGACACCATAGCCGATAAAGCCAACGATAAAGGCTTGAACTAGAAGCATGCCGCAGAGCGTACCGCTGCTGAGCCCCATGGCCCGCAAAGCCGCAAAATGCCGCATATTCTCCAGCACAAACGAATAGAAGGTCTGTCCGGAAATCGCCGCGCCAATGAGGAACCCGATGATGACAATCGTGCCGACATTGATGGGAATCCCGGTGTTCTTGACATACCAGAGAATCGTCGACCACATGAATTCGTGATGGGTAAAGGCCGCAAGCCCGGTTTGTGCCGCAATGCGCCGGGCCAGCACATCAGCCGTTGTGTTGGGCTGCGGAGCAACGAGGATGAAGCTCAGCATCTTGCGCTGGTTCGGCGCATACTGAACCGCGCGGTCATACGTGGTAAAGACATAGGGCCCGCCTGTAAAGGAACGGTAACTCTTGCAGATACCAACGATGCGCGCTTCACGATCGTTGACTTCAAACACATCGCCGATTCCGATCGGATGTGCGCGCCCTTCGCTGAGACGCTCCACGCCGTATTCATCGATAATCACGGTGTTGGGCATCCGCAAATCCTCAAGGTTTCCCGCGACGATCTTCGTCGGCGCACCGATCAGCGTCGTGTTATCGAGACCCATCAACGTCACCAGCTTTGACGTGCCATTGATGAGACGCGCCATGCAGACCCCCTGATAGAGCGGAACCGCCCAGGCAACGCCATCAATCGACCGTACGCGCGTCGTATCGGTATCGCGCAGCGGTTTGTTGTCGTTACACTGTTCCACTTGCGGATCCGCGACCCAGATCGGCGCGCGCACATTGCGGATAGACGAATAGGTCCACGTCATCAGACCGCAGAAGAGCGACATCCCCTGCGTCATCAGCAACGTGGCAAAGGTGACACCGCTCAGCAGCATCACATACTTTCCCCGATCGCCAAACAGCATTTTGAGCGCGATGCTGATCATTTTTTCCGCCTTCCTTTTTTGGGCGGCTTCACTTCAGCCAGCTTGTGAAATCCCGCCTCGCCAAAAGCGACGAGCGACGCAACCAGCGTATTCGCATCGGGAATGACGCCAGCCAACAGCTCCGGAAATGGCGGGCTCACCGCCCAGCGTAAGGTATGGATCAAACAGCCGGCAAACATGGCGAGACCATGCGTTGCCGCCGGCAACGGAAGCTCCGGGCTTGCGCGCCGAATCGCCTGTAGAAAACGCATCGCCGCCGGCAACATCTCCTTGCGGAAGACAATGCGCGCAATCTCATCCGACTCAGCAAACGCCCGGCTCAAATTGCGATGCAACCGCGTGCCTGTCGTCTGTTCAGAAATCGCGGCCTCCACCATGACGCGTGAAAAGGCATCCAACACCTCCGCCAGCGTCGGCGGCACAGCGCGCGCTTCGAGCGCATCCAAGACAGCCAGACGAGATGCGTTCAGCGGACGCATCTGGCGCATCAGCGATTCAACGAAAAGATTCTCCTTTGAACCGAAGTGATACCCGACTGCAGCCAGATTCACATGCGCATGACGTGCGATGTCGCGTACGGAAACCGCATTGTATCCACGATCCGCAAAAAGCGCCTCCGCAGCATCCAGCAAGCGGGTGCGCGTGGCCTCAGCATCGTACATGCGTGTTTTTTTAACAGATTTATTCATACGTTTGTTTTAATTTAATCACACTGAGGTGGATTCCGTCAACAGGCATTTTCGCCAATGCCAGCCTTTTGTAACCGTATCGGTTGGATTGAGCTTGATCCTTTGCGCCGTTTTTGCAACGGTTATGCAAACTCAATAAAACGAATCTACATAAGGAGATGCCATGCTTCCCGGACTATTCCAAACCAGTGCAGCGAATTCACTTCATGCAACAAAAGCAGAACTTGCCAGCGACCAAGCCGCATCGCTTTCGCGCGAAGCACAGCGCGAAACCACCCTGCTCCGAGCTGACGTAGAGAAACTTTTCATGATCACTGAAGCGCTGTGGATCCTGCTTAAAGAACGCGGTGAGTATACGGACGAAACCCTGATTGAACTGATCCGGACGATTGATCTCAAAGATGGACGTCTGGATGGAAAATCACGGAACAAGGTTCGCGCAGCCTGTCCGCATTGCGG